>NZ_WIVR01000053.1:0-37505 GCF_009600525.1 Pseudomonas sp. FSL R10-1350 | reverse complement strand
CGGGAGCCGGATTTGAACCGACGACCTTCGGGTTATGAGCCCGACGAGCTACCAGACTGCTCCATCCCGCGTCTGTGGGGCGGATTCTACAGCGATACACGGGGCTGTCAAACGTTAATTTCAAAAAAAGTCTTCTGCTTCAATTGGTTAGGCATTAAACGGCGCTGTTTAATCGGCTACAGCCCCTGTAGGGCAAGGGGTGTGGCGCAATTAGATCCTTTTCACTCCGGTCACAAAAACAAAGGCAAGGTTGAGAGCGCTGCATTTGTCGGCTTACCGAACACTACTGGTGCTATATACAGTTCTCGGTGACATACTGGCGTTCTGTTTTACCTACATCCTGAAGAACCATGCCTGACATAACGCAGCGCAAAATCATCCACGTCGACTGTGACTGTTTCTATGCCGCTATTGAGATGCGCGATAACCCGAGCCTGGCGAACAAGCCCATGGCGGTCGGCGGCTCGGCTGACCGGCGCGGTGTGATCTCGACGTGTAACTATGAAGCGCGTGCGTATGGCGTGCGTTCGGCGATGGCATCCCGGCATGCACTCAAGCTGTGCCCGGAGCTGATCATCGTGAATGGCCGGATGGATGCTTATAAAGAAGCGTCAAAAGAAATCCACGGCATTTTGCGCGATTACACCGAACTCATAGAGCCGCTGTCGTTGGATGAGGCGTATCTGGATGTCTCTGACAGCCCGCATTTTGGTGGCAGCGCCACACGTATTGCTCAGGACATTCGGCGTCGGGTGTCGAATCAGTTGCACATCACCGTTTCGGCGGGAGTAGCGCCGAACAAGTTTCTGGCGAAAATCGCCAGTGACTGGAAAAAGCCCAACGGTTTGTTTGTGATCACTCCGGATCAGGTCGAAGACTTTGTCTCGGCGCTGCCGGTCAACAAACTGCACGGTGTCGGCAAGGTGACAGCGGACAAGTTAGGGCGCCTGGGTATTGAGACCTGTCAGGACCTGCGTGACTGGAACAAGTTGGCGCTGGTGCGTGAATTTGGCAGTTTTGGCGAGCGTTTGTGGGGGCTGGCGCGCGGGATTGATGAGCGCTTGGTGCAAAGCGATAGCCGACGCCAGTCTGTCAGTGTTGAAAACACCTACGACACGGATTTACCGGACCTGGCTGCGTGCCTGGACAAACTGCCCGAACTTCTCGATACCTTGAACGGGCGTATCGCCAGAATCGACAGCAGCTATCGCCCCGGCAAGCCTTTCGTCAAAGTCAAATTCCACGACTTTACCCAAACCACCCTGGAGCAGTCCGGAGCGGGGCGCGATCTTGAGAGTTATCAGGGGTTAATGAGTCAGGCGTTTGCACGCGGTGCCAAGCCCGTCCGATTGTTGGGGCTTGGCGTGCGTTTACATGATTTGAGTACCGGGCATGAGCAACTGGAGTTGTTTGCCAGGCACCCGTAGAGGCGCTTTAGCTAACCCCGGGGTCCGCCACCAGTCGACCGGCGTTCTTGGTCAGCGACTGCAAAAACTCACGCTGCAACTCAGGGTCGTTGCGCGTCAGTTCAATCAGGCTTTGCTCCAGTTCACTGGCTTCTTCTTCAAGACCCAGTTCTGACAAGCGCTTGACCCGATGTACCCATTGGTTGACGTCGTCACCCTCAAGGTCGTCGTAGATCAAGTTGTGCGCTTCGAGCAATTTGCCACGCAAATTACTGCTGATCGACAGGGTTGAGTCGGAATGCGCTTCGTCCTGAGCATCTTCGACCGTGATGGTCAATTTACTCACGCGATTCAAGTCTTGCTCGGCAAACGGGCTGTCGAGCAAATTGAGGCGCAGCACACCGTTACGGTCCGTGGTCATTTCATGGCTTTGCTTGCCAGCACTGACGATGACCGGGCGTTCTGCCCACGGCAAGCTTGAGTACTCCATGCGCTTGTCGCGCTGGATCTCTTCGATGCCGGCCAGGTTCTGCTCGGCGCGGCCGTGAGATTGCACGTTCATCGCCGGGTTGAGGCCGTCGACGCCGTAAGTGATCCAGTCTTTGGTCACGCTGTCAGGCAATTGCCCGAACATGAACACGTTCAGCACATTCGCACCCACACCGGCCACAACCGCTACCGCGCCCAGCGGCATCTCATAGACTTTGCGCCAGGGTTGGTAGGGGGTGTAACGGTCGTAATGACGGGTGACATCGAACTCAGTGACCTCAAAGGTCTTTTGTTCATTGATGCGCACACGGCGTTGCGGCAACTCCATGGCAGCCGGCGAACCGACGTCTATGTGCAGGGTGTGGGCGAGCAGTTTGCGCTCAATGCGCTCTTCATGCTCGCTGCGTTGTGACATGTGATTGGCGCAGCCGCTCAACAACAGGGCGCCGCATATGGCGGCGCCCGTCAAGGTACTTCGATTGAACATGACGTCTCTATGTGGGTTCAGCGACGGATACGTGCCTGAAGGAAAGCCAGGGCGTCAGCAACGGGCAGGGCTTGTGGCTCTGCTTCGGTGCGGCTCTTGTATTCCAGGTTGCCTTCGGCCAGGCCACGGTCACTGACGACGATCCGGTGCGGAATACCGATCAGTTCCATGTCTGCGAATTTGATGCCCGGGCTGGTTTTTTTGTCACGGTCATCCAGCAGCACTTCAAAGCCTGCGGCGGTCAACTGTGCATACAGCGCGTCGGTGGCTTCGCGCACGGCGTCGGTTTCGTAGCGCAGCGGCACAAGGGCGATCTGGAACGGTGCCAAGGCATCGCTCCAGATAATGCCGCGCTCGTCGTTGTTCTGCTCGATGGCTGCCGCCACCACGCGAGAAACGCCAATGCCGTAGCAACCCATGGTCAGGGTCACAGGCTTGCCGTTTTCGCCCAGTACCTGGCACTTCATCGCTTCGCTGTACTTGGTGCCCAGCTGGAAGATGTGGCCCACTTCGATGCCGCGTTTGATTTCCAGCGTGCCTTTACCGTCCGGGCTTGGGTCGCCAGCGACCACGTTGCGCAGGTCGGCAACGGTAGGTACAGGCAAGTCACGCTCCCAGTTCACGCCGAAGTAGTGCTTGTCGTCGATGTTGGCGCCGACCGCAAAGTCGCTCATCAGCTCGACCGAACGGTCGATGATGCAAGGCAGTGGCAGGTTCAGCGGGCCCAGGGAACCAGCGCCAGCGCCGATGGCGTCACGCAGTTCAGCGTCCGAAGCCATGGTCAGTGGGCTGGCCACCAGCGGATGGTTGCCCGCCTTGATTTCGTTCAGGTCGTGGTCACCACGGATCACCAGAGCGATCAGCTTGCCTTCTTCGGCGGCGTGAACGATCAGGGTCTTAACGGTTTTTTCGATTGGCAGGTTGTAGCCTTCTACCAATTGAACAATAGTCTTGGCGTCAGGCGTATCGACCAGGCGCAGCTCTTCAGACGCTGGCGCACGGGAGGTTTCGGCTGGAACAGCTTCGGCCTTTTCGATGTTGGCTGCGTATTCGGAGCCATTGCTGAACACGATATCGTCTTCGCCGGACTCGGCCAGTACGTGGAATTCGTGGGAACCCGCGCCACCGATGGAGCCGTTGTCCGCTTCTACCGGGCGGAACTTCAGGCCCAGGCGAGTGAACACGTTGCAGTAAGCCTGGTGCATGCGGTCATAAGTGACCTGCAGCGATGCCTGGTCGGCGTGGAACGAATAGGCGTCCTTCATGATGAACTCGCGGCCACGCATCAAGCCGAAGCGCGGGCGAATTTCGTCACGGAACTTGGTCTGGATCTGGTACAGGTTGATCGGCAATTGCTTGTAGCTGTTCAGCTCGTTGCGGCACAGATCGGTGATGACTTCTTCGTGGGTAGGGCCCACGCAGAACTCGCGACCGTGACGATCTTTAAGGCGCAGCAGCTCCGGACCGTACTCTTCCCAGCGCCCGGACTCTTGCCACAGTTCAGCCGGTTGAATGCTCGGCATCAGCACTTCCAGAGCGCCAGCAGCGTTCATTTCTTCGCGAACAATGGCTTCGGCTTTGCGCATGATCCGCAAGCCCATGGGCAGCCAGGTGTACAGGCCCGAGGCCAGTTTGCGAATCATGCCGGCGCGCAGCATCAGCTGGTGGCTGATAACGACCGCGTCCGAAGGCGTTTCTTTCTGTGTGGCGAGCAAATATTGACTGGTGCGCATGGGTAGTCGTTGCCGTTGCTGATGACTAAATTTGACTGGCCATTGTACGGGCGAGATTTGATTGCGTACAGACCGGGGGAGGGAGGCAGGCTCCCTCCGTTCAATCGGCGCGTTTGTCGAGGTCTACTGTGGGGTTGAGGCGGGCTTTACGGGTTTCCTGATACCAGTGCAGGCTGATCAGCAGCAGGGTCGGGATGCCCATGATGGCGGTGATGATAAAGAAGTTGTGATAACCGAACTTCTCGACCATGACCCCGGAGTAACCGCCCATCAACCGCGGGAGCAGCAGCATGATCGAGCTGAGCAATGCGTATTGGGTGGCAGAGAACTTGAGGTTGGTCAGACTCGACAGGTAGGCAACAAAGGCAGAAGTGGCGAGGCCGGAGCTGAAGTTGTCGAGTGAAATCGTGACAATCAGCATCTGCAGGTTCGGGCCCATGTCGGCCAGCAGCATAAACAGCAGGTTGGTTGCGGCGGACGCGGCCCCGCCAATCAACAGGATCGGCAAAATGCCGAAACGTACGATCAGCAGTCCGCCCATGCCTGCACCGAACAGGGTCATGAACAGGCCGAAAATCTTGCTGACACCGGCGATCTGGTCCTTGGTAAAGCCTTGGTCGATATAAAACACGTTGGCCATCACGCCCATGACCGTGTCAGACATGCGATAGGTGGCAATCAGCCCTAACAACAAAAGCGCCTGCCAGCGATAACGCACAATAAAGTCGTTGACCGGCGTTAGCACGGGGGCAAGCCCGCGTCGCCCCATGGTGGACAGGCACAACCCGGTCAGCAGGATATAAAGGATGGCGCGCAAAAAGGCGCGGTCTTCCATCAGCAGCGTCATCGGGCTCATGCCTTCAAACAGCACACCCGCAAAGTTGGTGTTGTACAGCTGGGTGAACATCGCCGGGACCGACACCAGCAGCACAATCAGCACGAACACCGAGGCCAGTTGATGGACGAAGCTATAACGGCCCACCGACAGCTGAGTGCGCAGGGTGACCGGCGGTTCGCGCATGAAAAAGGTAGTCAGCAACGCGGGGATCATCAGCACGCCGAACAGCACATAAGTGCCGGTCCAGGCCGAATGCTTATAGTTGAAGCCGGTTGAGCCGAAACCCTCAGCAAAAAACAATGCCCCGGCCGTGGCCAGCAGGGCGGCTACGCGGTAACCGGACATGTAACTGGCGGCGAGGGCAGCCTGGCGGCTGTCGTCGGCAATTTCCAGGCGGTAAGCGTCGATCGCGATGTCTTGGGTGGCCGAGGCAAATGACACGATAACGGCAATCGCAATCAGCCATGACAGGTGCTTTTGCGGGTCGCAAAAGCCCATGCCGATCAGGCCCAAAATCACCAAAGTCTGCGACAGCACCAGCCACGAGCGGCGTCTGCCCAGCTTGCCGAGCAATGGCAGGCGCCATTGGTCGAGCAACGGTGACCATACCCATTTAAAGGCATAAGCCAGGCCGATCAGGCTGGCATAACCAATGGTTTCGCGGGCCACACCTGCTTCGCGCAACCACACAGACAGCGTTGAAAACACCAGCATGTACGGCAAACCGGCGGCGAAACCGAGCAACAACAGCACAAGGGTTGAGGGGCTGGAATAGGCAGCTAGCGCTTCGCGCCAGGTTTTACGGGGCATGGACTCGAGTCTGCCTCTGATTGCGGAAACAAAGGGCGCACTCTAACCGCAGTGCTCTATCGGGCGCCAGCCATGGCGTCGTATATCCACACGATTATTAACAATGCTTAATCCTTCGCCGCGCAGACGCGCTCGCTGTTCATCACCGGAAGGGCTGCCCGCTGGCAAACTGATTCTGCCACCGGCGGCCAAAACCCGATGCCAGGGCAGGCGGGTGTCTTCGGGGAGCTGGCTCAGCGTGCGGCCGACCCAGCGAGCGGCCCGCCCCAGGCCTGCCAGCTCGGCGAGCTGACCGTAGGTGACGACTTTGCCATCGGGCACTTGCATCAAAGTCGAGTACAGGGCCGTTCGTCGAAGCTCGGCAAGCGTTGGCGATGCACTGTCAGGTGAGTTCATGGGGGTGAAAACCGTGGAGTTACAAATAAGACGTTTCCGTCGCGCGCTATAGCAAAGGAACTACACGAAAAACACCGGGTCTTTCTTTGCCTGGGGTGTGTCCTTCTGGATAATGCCGTCATTCTTTCGTAAATCCGAGTCTCGCATCTGCTTATGTTGTCCAGAACCTTGTTATGCCTTGCTGTCTTGAATGTGTCCACGCCTTTGCTCGCCGATACGGTCTGGTTAAAGAACGGCGACCGTCTGTCCGGCAAGATAAAAGTGTTTGATGGGGGCAAGTTGCTGATTCAGACCGACTATGCGGGCGCTATTCCGATTGACTGGAAGCAAGTCAAAACCCTGGAAAGCGATCAGGAGCTGTTGGTCAAACAAGATGCCTACGTAGGCGAAAAGGCCAAGTCACTCAAGGCGGCCGAAGACGGCAAGGTCATTCTGGCCAATGGCGAGGCGCCTAAAACTGTTGAGCTGGCGAGCATTCAGCAAATCGTCAAACCCAAACCGCTGATCGAAGACTTTGTCTGGAAGGGTAATGTCGACGTCGCGCTGGACTACAAACGCGCCGACAAAGACACCGATGACTACGACATCGACCTCAAAACCTCGGCGCGTCACGGCGCCTGGCGTCACAACGCCGAAGCGTCCTACAACCGTGAGGCCCAGAACGATGTGGTCACTACGAACAACTGGAATGCCGAATACGCGCTTGACCACTTTATTGATGAGCACTGGTACTGGCAGGGCCGCTTGAACTACACCCGCGACAGAATCGAAGACATTTCCCGTCAGCGCACCGTAGGTACTGGTCCGGGTTATCAGTTCTGGGATGACGAGCTGGGCGCGTTTTCCTTGGGCTCACTGCTGAACCGTACCGACTATGAATACTCGGATGGCGGTAAAAGCAACTTCTACTCGCTGGCCATGAAGTGGGATTACAACCGTTACCTGGTAGGTAAAACGGTATCGATCTTTACCAACGGTGAACTGGGCAAGCCGCTGGGCGGGGATTCAGACTACAGCCTCGATGCCGAAATTGGCTTGCGCTACAAAGTCACCGAATGGGCATCGCTCAACCTCAAGGCTGAAAAAGACCTGATCGGCAGTAGCAGCGGCAAAGACAACGCACTCAACAAGACCCGCTACACCGCAGGTTTTGGCGTGATGTGGTAACACCACGACCCTTGTGCAGGAGCGAGCTCGCCTCGCGATCTTTTGATCTTGAACATCAAAAGATCGCAACTTCCGGCCGCTCCAGCAGGGCGGGGGGTTAAATCCTTAAGCCGCCATCCAGCTCCAGGATTCGGCCGCTGTAATAGTCGTTTTCAAAGATATACGCCGCTGAATGGGCGATCTCTTCGACCTTGCCCATGCGTTTCAACGGGATGCCCGCGGTCATTTTTTCCAGGGCTTCGGGCTTCATACCCAAGGTCATTTCAGTTTCGATAAACCCGGGAGCAATGCCTGCCACACGGATACCGTAACGCGCCAGCTCTTTGGCCCAGGTCACGGTCGCGGCTGCCACACCTGCCTTGGCGGCTGAATAGTTGGTTTGGCCAACGTTGCCAGCGCGTGAGATGGAAGAAATATTGATAATCGCACCCTGGCTGTTGAGTTCGACCATCTTCGCCGCCACTTCACGGGTGCACAGAAAAACTCCGGTCAGGTTGACGTCTATAACAGCTTGCCACTGCGCCAGGCTCATTTTGCTGACTACGCCGTCCTTGACCTTTAACAGCAGGCCATCACGCAAGATCCCGGCGTTGTTCACCAGACCATTGATCGCGCCAAAGTCTTCAGCAATTTGCCCCACGGTTTGTGTAACCTGCTCTTCATCGGCGACGTTGCACAAATAAGCCCGCGCTTGAACTCCGTGGGCCTGGCAGGCCGCAACCGCGAGCTCGAGTTTTTCCGGGTTGAGGTCCACCAAAGCCAGCTTGGCGCCCTTGGCAGCCAGGTACTCGGCCATGGCGCGACCTAGCCCTTGGCAGCCGCCAGTGATAATGATTACTTTGTCTTTTAGTTGCATGAGTGCCCTGATCTCGACCGTTTCGACGGATTTTTATTAAGGAGTCATAAGTTGAGCGTTGAAGTAGCCAAGCATGCCCGAGAATTATTGCTCAAGGAATACCGTGGAGCGTTGGCCACGCTCTCCAAGGCAATGCCAGGGTTCCCCTTCGGATCGATGGTGCCTTATTGCCTGGATGAGCAAGGGCGGCCATTGATCCTGATCAGCCGGATCGCTCAGCACACCCACAACCTGCGCAAAGACCCCAAGTGCTCACTGATGGTGGGTGAGCGTGGCGCCGAAGACGTGCAGGCGGTAGGGCGTCTGACCTACCTGGCCGAAGCCGAGCAAATTACAGACCCCGCGGCTATTGAAGCCGCGGCTGAGCGTTACTACCGCTATTTCCCTGAATCGCAGAGCTATCACACCGCCCATGATTTCGACTTTTGGGTGCTAAACCCGGTTCGCCATCGTTATATCGGTGGTTTTGGTGCGATTCACTGGGTGGATCAACTCAACCTGGCCAACCCTTTTGCCGGCGCGGTCGAAGTGCGCATGGTCGAGCACATGAACGACGATCACGCCAACGCCATCGCTCATTACGTTGAGCTGGCCGGGCTGCCAAAGACTGAGCCTGCAGAAATGGTCGGCCTGGACAGCGAAGGCATGCATCTACGCATTGGCCAGAGTGTGTACTGGCTGGCCTTCCCAGAAGCTTGTAATACTTCGACACAAGTGCGCGAAGCGCTGGTTTTGCTGGCTCGCGCAAGTGAATGGCCTAAAAAAGAAACGGCATAACCTTGAATTCACAAAGGCGCGCCGTCATCTAAGCTGTGTTGGAAGATATTCTTCCGGAGAGGAATCATTTGATGCGCGCTTTTTTATTGCTCTTTCTATTGTTTCCAGTGCTAGAGCTGTACGTCTTTTTCAAGGTCAGCACCGCTATCGGGTTTTTCCCGGCGTTGCTGCTGATCATCGCAGGCTCCTTGTTTGGGGTTCTGGTAGTACGCGTTGCGGGTTTGGCCACCGCCTTGAGTGCGCGTGAAAGCCTCAATCGTGGTGAGCTGCCGGCTCAGCAAATGCTTCAAGGCCTGATGGTGGCGTTGGGTGGCGGCTTGCTGGTACTGCCGGGTTTCATCAGCGACATCGCCGGTCTGCTGTTGCTGCTCCCGCCAGTTCGTCATTTTCTGGTCAATCGCTTGCGCAAACGTGCAGAAGAGCAAGCGATGCGCCAGCGTGCCTTTGCCGAGGAATTTGAAGCGGCGCATCGTCCCGGCACGCATCAACCTGTGGGTCGTGAGCCCAATGTGATCGAAGGCGAGTTTGAACACCGCGACAAGTAAGTTTCCCTGTAAAGGCTTATGCACGGCACTCAAGAGTGCCGTGTTTGTTTTTGCGCGGTGCGAAAGGTAAAAAAATTTCGTCAGGGCGCTCTTGTAATCACTGGATGCGCCCTTATGTAACTGGCACCGCAGGGTTTTGCTGGCAACAGCAGGCACCCTTCAGCGATTAACACCCGGCATTTCCGGACTTGCAAACCCAGCCGGTATTGACACCGGCCGATGAACACCACAATTAGGAGAGATCGACAATGAAGCTTCGTCCTCTGCATGACCGCGTCGTAATCCGTCGCAGCGAAGAAGAAAAGAAAACCGCTGGCGGTATCGTTCTGCCGGGTTCAGCTGCCGAGAAAGCCAACAGCGGTGAAGTCATTGCTGTGGGTACTGGCCGCGTTCTGGACAACGGTGAAGTGCGTGCGCTGGCCGTGAAAGTGGGTGACAAGGTTGTGTTCGGCCCTTACTCCGGCAGCAACACTGTGAAAGTCGACGGCGAAGACCTGCTGGTAATGGCTGAGAACGAGATTCTCGCTGTTATCGAAGGCTGATTTCCCGCTCCTTTTCCCGTTACTACAAAGTATTTAAGGAAGAACGAACATGGCTGCTAAAGAAGTTAAATTCGGCGATTCCGCCCGTAAAAAAATGCTCGCCGGTGTCAACGTCCTGGCTGACGCAGTAAAAGCAACATTGGGCCCTAAAGGCCGCAACGTGATCATCGAGAAGAGCTTCGGCGCTCCGACCATCACCAAAGACGGTGTTTCGGTTGCCAAAGAAATCGAACTGAAAGACCGCTTCGAAAACATGGGCGCGCAGCTGGTTAAAGACGTTGCCTCCCGTGCGAACGATGACGCTGGTGACGGTACTACCACTGCAACCGTTCTGGCTCAGTCGATTGTCAACGAAGGCCTGAAAGCCGTCGCTGCCGGCATGAACCCGATGGACCTGAAACGCGGTATCGACAAGGCGACCATCGCCATCGTCAAAGAACTGCGTCAACTGTCCAAGCCATGCGCTGACAGCAAGGCAATCGCTCAGGTAGGTACCATCTCTGCCAACTCCGACAGCTCCATCGGCGACATCATTGCTGAAGCCATGGCTAAAGTCGGCAAAGAAGGCGTGATCACCGTTGAAGAAGGCTCGGGCCTGGAAAACGAACTGTCTGTGGTTGAAGGCATGCAGTTTGACCGTGGCTACTTGTCCCCTTACTTCGTTAACAAGCCAGACACCATGGTGGCTGAGCTGGACGGCCCGCTGATCCTGTTGGTTGACAAAAAGATCTCCAACATCCGCGAAATGCTGCCAGTACTGGAAGCCGTTGCCAAAGCCGGCCGTCCACTGCTGATCGTGGCTGAAGACGTTGAAGGCGAAGCCCTGGCGACTCTGGTTGTGAACAACATGCGCGGTATCGTTAAAGTCGCTGCTGTTAAAGCACCTGGCTTCGGCGACCGTCGTAAAGCAATGCTGCAGGACATCGCTGTTCTGACTGGCGGTACCGTTATCTCCGAAGAGATCGGCCTGAGCCTGGAAAGCACCACTCTGGAGCACCTGGGTAACGCCAAGCGCGTAATCCTGTCCAAAGAAAACACCACCATCATCGACGGTGCTGGCGTTGAAGCGGACATCCAGGCACGTGTGACTCAGATCCGTGCTCAAGTGGCTGACACCACCTCGGACTACGACCGTGAAAAACTGCAAGAGCGTCTGGCCAAGCTGTCGGGCGGCGTAGCAGTGATCAAGGTTGGCGCTGGTTCCGAAGTTGAAATGAAAGAGAAGAAAGCCCGCGTTGAAGACGCCCTGCACGCAACCCGTGCAGCCGTTGAAGAAGGCGTGGTACCTGGCGGTGGCGTGGCACTGGTTCGCGCTCTGCAGGCAATCTCTGAGCTCAAAGGCGACAACGCTGATCAGAACGTTGGTATCGCGCTGCTGCGTCGTGCTGTTGAAGCACCTCTGCGCCAGATCGTTTCCAACTCCGGCGACGAGCCAAGCGTTGTAGTCGACAAAGTGAAGCAGGGTTCGGGTAACTTCGGTTACAACGCTGCCACTGGCGAATACGGCGACATGATCGAAATGGGTATCCTTGACCCGGCTAAAGTGACTCGTTCGGCTCTGCAAGCGGCTTCGTCGATTGCCAGCCTGATGATCACCACTGAGGCGATGATCGCTGAGATCCAGGAAGACAAACCAGCTGGCGGCGGCATGCCAGACATGGGCGGCATGGGTGCTATGGGCGGCATGATGTAAGCCAGCCTTACCCCGATACGCAAAAGCCCCGCCTGAGTGATCAGGCGGGGCTTTTTTGTGCCTGATGAGTATCCCGTAGGAGCTGCCGCAGGCTGCGATCTCTTGATCTACCACCCACTAAACACCTGTGGGCGCACGAGTATGCAGTCGCTGTTGTCGGTAGTGTGTGAGCGTCGAGTGAAAGACTCGTCAACATCGCGCGGGCGTTAACTAAATCGTGTAAACGCCCTACAACGCTGGCTCTGCGCGGCTCTTGGCCTTAAGCTGCCGTGGCCGAGATGGCCGTTACTGCGTACGGAGAAAAGTGCCCATGCGAATTTTATTGGTTGAAGACAATCGCGATATCCTCGCCAATCTGGCGGACTACCTGGGGCTTAAGGGGTATACCGTTGACTGCGCGCAGGACGGCTTGTCCGGGTTGCATCTGGCCGCGACTGAACACTATGACTTGATCGTGCTCGACATCATGCTGCCGGGCATTGACGGCTACACACTGTGCAAGCGCCTGCGCGAAGACGCCCGTCGCGACACGCCGGTCATCATGCTCACGGCCCGTGACCAGTTGGATGATCGCCTGCAAGGCTTCAAGTCCGGTGCTGATGACTACCTGCTTAAACCTTTTGCTTTGTCCGAGCTGGCAGCGCGGATCGAAGCCGTGCTGCGCCGTGCGCAAGGCGGCGGCCGTCGCGAGTTGCAGGTCGCAGACTTGCGCTACGACCTCGACACCCTGGAAGTCACCCGCGAAGGGCGCATGCTCAAGCTCAACCCGGTCGGCTTGAAACTGCTGGCCGTGTTGATGCAAAAAAGCCCGCATGTGTTGCGCCGTGAAGTGCTCGAAGAGGCCCTGTGGGGCGATGACTGCCCGGACAGCGACAGCCTGCGCAGCCACGTTCACCAGCTGCGTCAGGTGATCGACAAACCGTTCGACAAGCCCTTGCTGCAAACGGTGCATGGCGTGGGGTATCGCCTCGCCGAGAGCCGTGATGGAGTTTAAACAAAGCCTTGCCCAACGAATCATCATCGCCTTTGCGCTGATGAGTGCGCTGGTGGCCGGGACGTTCGCCATGGGCATTGTCGCCACGGTGCACCTGGTCGAAGAAAAACTGATTTCAGCAGGCTTGGGCGGGGATCTGCAGCGTTTGCTGTTGATGGATAACGTCAGCGACTGGAACCACCGTCCAGAGCCCGATCAGCTGTTTTATTACAGCGGCGGGCGCGGTGATTTTGCCTTGCCCAAAGACTTGCGCCACCTGGAACCGGGCTTTCATGAGGTGTTCCGTGACCAACTGTCGTATCACGCGATGGTCGAGGTGGTCGACGGGCGGCGCTACGTGTTGCTGCAAGACCAAAGTGATTTTGAAGAGCGCGAGCGCGTGCTGTTCGCCGTAGTGCTGGTCGGGTTCGTGCTGGCGCTGGCGCTGGCGGTTTTCCTCGGTTGGGTCCTGGCGCGCAGGGTGATGGCGCCAGTGGTACGTCTGGCGCGTCAGGTACGCCATCGAGAACAGCTGTTGGGCCTGGCCCCGCCGTTGGCGCCCGATTATGCCGCCGATGAGGTGGGTGAGCTGGCCGTGGCCTTTGACGCCACCCTGGGCCGCCTGCGTGACACCTTGACCCGCGAGCGGCTGTTTACCAGCGACGTGAGTCACGAATTACGTACGCCGCTGATGGTGTTGGCAAGTTCCTGCGAACTGTTGCTCGAAAGCCCATCGCTGGATCAGCGCAGTCGCTCACAAGTGGAGCGAATTTCCCGCGCCTGTGAAGAAATGCGTGAGCTGGTGCAAACCTTCCTCATGCTCGCCCGTGCACAGCATGAAGACTCCACCATGTCGCCGACGGTCACCCTGACGACCGTGGCCGAGGGTTTGATCAGCTTGTGGCGGGGGCCTATCGAAGCGAAAGGGCTGACACTGATCTATGACCCCGGCAACCCGCTCGATACCCGCTACAACGCGACGTTTTTGCATGCGGTCATGGGCAACCTGTTGCGTAATGCTTTGCACTACACCGACATCGGGTTCATTCGCTTGAGCCTTGAGCCCACCGGGTTTGTGGTCGAGGACAGTGGTGTGGGCATCCCCGAAGAGAAGCGTCAGGCCATGTTTCAGCCCTTTGTGCGGGGCGGCGAAAAACGCGGTGAAGGGCTTGGGTTGGGCCTGTCCTTGGTCCAGCGGATCTGCGACAGCCAGGGCTGGCGAGTGACGCTGACGACCATGGAGCCCAACGGTTGCCGCTTCCACGTAGAGCTCAATCCCACCGACATCTGAGCTATCCATTCGTGACCTGCGGCCTGCAGGTCACTTCTCCTACGGCTCATTAGTCCGTAGAGTGGCCCCGAGCCAGTATCTTGTGTCTGTAAAACCCTACAGCGTTTATGGACTCGCTCGTACATTTTTTTCACCTCATGATGACCTGATGCGCACGTTCTCCTGGTTAAGGTGGCCTGTAATTGCTTCAGGAGAGCCACCATGAGCACCGCGATCAAACTTGAATTTGCTGAAAAATATGACCTGCAACACGCCATCGAGTACTTGCTTAAACATCAAGATGGCTTCGCACGACGCCTTTCGCATAAACGCGATGTGCAACTGGCGCGCAAAGCTTTGGCATTGGCTGGAGATCCGGGCGTGGTGTTAGACCTGCCTTGCGGGGCGGGGCGGTTTTGGCCGCTGCTGGCTGAAAAACACAACCGCATGATCATCGGCGCAGACAATTCGGCGTCCATGCTCGAAGTGGCATCGATAGCCCAGCCGGCTGATGTGGTTAAACGGGTACGGCACTTGCAGACATCTGCATTTGATATCGATCTGCCGGACAACGCAGTCGACAGCATTTTTTGCATGCGCCTGCTGCATCACATAGGCGATGCAACCCACCGGATGGCTCTGTTAAAGGAGTTTCACCGGGTTAGCCGAGACAGCGTGATTGTTTCGCTGTGGGTCGATGGCAACGTTAAGGCCTGGAGACGCAAGCGTCTTGAGCGTCATCGGGTTGAGGATGCTGGGGCCGACGGTTACCAAAATCGTTTTGTGTTACCGGCTGCTACTGTTGAAGCCGAGTTTGAAAAGGCTGGCTTCAGCGTTCAACAACATTTGGACTTTATCCCGCTCTACGCCATGTGGCGGGTTTACATACTGCGCAAGAGGTAATGCATGACCGTTGATTCCGTATCGCCATCCCACACCGCGACTGAAAACCGCTTTGAGTTCTACTGGCAGCAGCAAGGCGAGTGGGTAGAAGAACCGAATCAGCGTCGTGGCGGTGAAAGTGGTGTACAGCGGATTCACGAAGCCAATGGCCGCTTGCTCTATGTCAAACGTCAGGTCGGACACACCTACCGCAGCTGGCGTTACCCGTTGGGTCGCCCGACGGTATTGCGTGAGCGTGACGCGCTCCTGGCGTTTAACCGTTTAGCGGTGGGCGTGCCAGAAATGGTGTATTGCGGGGCGCAACAAGGTGCAGATAAACAATGGCGTGCATTGTTGGTTACCGCAGCGCTGGAAAATTTTATTGAAATAGACAACTGGTACGCTGCCGGTGAACGCGAAATTCACGGTGAAGCGGTACATGACCGGGTGCTTGAAACCATCGCCACGACCTTGGCACGCATGCATCTGGGCCGCTGGCAGCATGGCTGCCTGTATGCCAAGCATGTGTTTGTCCGGGTGACCGGCAAGGGTGAAAGTGCTCAAGTCGATGTGGCGCTGCTGGACCTTGAAAAGAGCCGACAACGGCTGACGGCCCGCAAGGCGGCCGCGCACGACCTCAAACAGCTGCGCCGCCATTCGTCGTGGAACACCGACGACTGGAACAAACTGAACTACTTTTATGAAAAGGTGTTTGGCAGCACCATCAAAGGGTTACGGTGATGAAGCGAGAAATAGCACGAGGTTTGTTTTTGCTTGGCTCTCTGGCCATTGCCACGGCGGCAGTGGCGGCGTGGCAACCACCCGTGATGCAGGTATTGAGCAGTGCGCAATTCGACGCGCAATGCCCGATCCCGCGCGTGGCAAAAGTCGCGATAGACGCCAAGCCCGATCACGACCTGTTGCTGTTTATGTATGGAATGAAGCAGGGAATGAGACCGTAATAAACAAGCCGTAGTCGCTGCCGAAGGCTGCGAAGGGGGGCGAAGCCCCCCGTTTTCTTGAGTACACCCAGTGTTAGTCGTACAGACGCACCCTACGACATCACATGCAAATGATTATCCCAAAGCCCCGACGGCAGCTCCAAAGGCTTGGCCATCAGCTCGCTTTTACGGCAATCGTAAAACCGGCAGCGGCCTTGCCCTGACGTCACCACAAACCCGTCTTGCACGGCGCCGACGCCCGCACAGTCCGGCAGGGGTGCATCCAGGCGCAACGCGCCGCTGTCCAGGTCCCAGACAAAAAACCGGTTACCCCTTGGCGCTGTCAACGCCACCAGGCGCAACTCGCTGTGTACCGCCACGCTGGCCGTGTAATGGCCCATGGCACGCAATTGCGGCTCCGCCACCGGGAACGGCTGAAAAGGCTGTCCGGGGCGCTTGATGGCCAGCAACTCGGACAATTCGTGGGCGTCGCCCATAAACTGCTGACACGCGACGACGGTGCCGTCTGTGGCAATGCCCAGATGGCGCACGCTGTTCATCTGTTGGCTCAGGGTTTCTTTGCTCAGCAACGTACCGTCACGCTGCATCAGCACCAGGCTGGGCTCCATCGCATTGAGGTTCATCTCAACCCGGCTTTCAGCTTCGGTACGAATGCCACCGTTGGCCACCACCAGGGTTTCACCATCAGGCATCCACGACACTTGGTGCGGACCGACGCCGTGGGTCGGGATTTCGCCGCTGTGCACCAGGCGCTCGCCTTCAAAACGGTAAACCCCCAACAGACCGCGCCCCGGATCGCTGGTGTCATTCTCGGTGGTGTACAACCACTCGCCGTCTTTATGGATCACCGCGTGACCATAAAAATGGCGATTGGGCAGAGAGGTGATGGTTTGCAGCAATTGCCCGTCCTTGAGGCTGATCAGGTAACTCTCAGTCCCGGGGCGGCGAGCGACAAACAAGGCAATCGGCAACGTCGGGTGGTTGATGATGTCATGGCAGCGCTGGTTGACCCGGGTGCTGAACACCTGGGTGCCATCCAAGCGATAGCCCACGGCAAAGTGATTGCCGTCGACATCGTCACGGGCACTCAAGAGCAGCGGGCTGCGGCCTTGTTTGGACAGCGACCAGCCACCCAGGGTAATGGCACTCAGCAGTAAACCGCCGAGCTTGAGAGCTTGCCTGCGCATCATCGAACCATCCTTCATCAATCGCCGTCGTTGGCGTTAAAGCCCAGTTGAATGCCCAGCGCCTTGGCCAGTTCGCCTTCGTGCAGACGGTGCACGACGTTGAGGCTGTCGTAGATGGCATTCAGTTGCTCGCGGCCAGCTTCATCAGCCAGCAGCTCATTGAGGGAGCGCTGATTGTCGTTGAACAGCTTGAGGGATGTCGCGTAAGCAGCGTCGATCTTGTCAGCCAACGGCTTTTGATCAGCAGGCAACAGGCCGCGCAAGCCTTTGTTGTCGACCCCGGCCCACACGGTTTGCGCCGCAGCGAGGCTGGCCGCAAGGCTTTGCAGGGACGCCTGGCTGCGCCATGCATCAGCCTGCAACGGTTGCGGGATGCCTTTGCTCTGACGACCCATCGGTGTGCCGAGCTTCTTTTTCAGGGTATCGAGTGCCGTTACCTGCACACGCAGCAGATCGGCGATGGCCTCGTGAGAATCGGCGTAGCGCTGGTTCGGGAACTTGGTCATTTGCGCCAACATGCCGTCAGTGCTGTTCCAGCTTGCCAGGATCTCTTCGGCCAGTTGCTTCTGACGCTCGCCAATGGCGGTCAGCAGCGGGCAGTAACGGGTTTTCTGCGCGCTGTCAGCCAGGTCGATATTGCTGTCGAACAAAATGTACTCATAGGCCGACAGGCCTTGCACGACAACGCTGGACTTGGCCAGCGCGGCGGCATCGATCTGTGGTTGAGCCACCACCAGTTGCTCAACCTGACGGCCGACCAGGTTCTTTTTGTCTGGCCAGAACTGCACTTGCCACGAGCGATTGCCTTCAGCCAGTGGGCCAATCAGCAACGGTTGCAGTTCGGCCCAGGCTTTTTGTGCGTGCAGGAAGTCGGCGCGAGCAGTCTCAAGCGTCTCTTTACCTTCGCAGTAAGCCAGTGCGCTGATCGCCAGTTGGCGGTCGGCCTCTACCCAGCGGCTGTAGGTCGGCAGAATCACCTGCTTGGCGATAGCTGCCGAGGTGACGGCTTGCTGATCTTGCGGCGAGCAGGCTGCCAAAGCGATAGCGGCCAGGCTGGTGAATAAAAGTTTGGGTCTGAACATGTCGGGGTCCCCGATCTTATAAGGCGTTAAAGAGAATTCAGGAACGCCAGCAACGCAGCGCGCTGCTCGGCATTAAATTGCAACACCTGCTGCTTGGCCGGTTCGGCCTCACCGCCGTGCCACAGCACGGCTTCAAGCAGGTTGCGCGCACGACCATCGTGCAAAAACTGAGTGTGCCCGCTCACGGTCTGGGTCAAACCAATGCCCCACAGTGGCGGTGTGCGCCAATCGCTGCCCGAGGCGGCGAACTCGGTGCGGTTGTCGGCAAGGCCCGGGCCCATGTTGTGTAGCAGCAGATCGCTGTACGGGTAAATGACCTGATTGGCCAGCTCAGGTTCTGCGGCGTTGGCCGAGGTGGTGAACTTTGGCGTATGGCATGAGACGCAGCCGGCCTGATAGAACAGGTTTTTACCGGCCAGCACCTGCGGCGAATCGACATCACGGCGCGCAGGCACGGCGAGGTTGCGGGTGTAAAACTCGACGAGACGCAGAATATTGTCACTGACCTCGGGTTCGCCATCCGGACCATTGCCGTTGGGCGCTGCCAGGCAGTCGGTTTGCGCGGGGGTGCAATCATCAAACGGTCTCAGGCTGGTGGTGAGCCCCATATCACCAGAAAAGGCGTGAACATTTTGTTGATTGAGGTTCGGTTGGCCTGCTTTCCAACCAAAACGGCCTAAAACTGTCTTTTGCTGAGCGTCATCCCACACCCGATTAGGCCGCCCGTTAATGCCCGCGTCATTTTTGTTGGCCGCGGCATTGGTCAGAATCGCCTCTTCGGGGATAGCTTCAAGCAGCCCCAAGCCAATCATCGGCGGGGCAATGCGCGCCGAGAAGCGCGTGTCGGGATGCATGGGCCCGTAGCCTAACTGAGTGATCTGCAGCAAAGGCTTGCGCAACTGGACTTCGGTGCCGTCCTTGAAGCGTAAAGGCACGGCTTCATAGTCCACCCGCACCTTGCCTTCCGGGGCGACACCGGGCACCGCCATGTCTTGCAACTGACCACCGTACACCGGCTCGGGGACGATGCCGGTTTGCTCGATCAGCTTGGCGTAAGTGGGCTCATTGGGAATCGACAGACGCACCAGCATCGACACCGCATTCTTGGCATCAGGCGCTGGCGGATGCCCACGACCGTCGCGGATATGGCAGTTTTGGCAGGCATTGGTATTAAACAGCGGGCCTAGCCCGTCACGCGCCGTGGTGGTGGAAGGCGCAATCACCCACGGGCTGCGGAAAAAACTGTTGCCGACACTGAAATCCAGCCGTTGAGTGGGCGACAGATTCGCAGATGGCATCGAAAAGGCATTGCGATCGGTTTTAAACACCGTCGTGTCCCCTCCAGAGCGGGCTTCGCCGGGCTCGGGTTGAGTAAAGCGCGGCGCCTCATCACAGCCAGCCAGCCCCAAGGCCAGCAGCAAAGACAGGCGCAGAGGCAACGAAGGCATCAAACGTCCAGACCAGTGAGCAAAATCGAGGGGCGAAAGTTTATCAGGGAAGGTGAATTGAAATAAGAGGAATTAGCGTTTGGTTGAATCGATCAGGATCAGAGCCTACAGGCTCAGTAATGCAGCAGGTATTTCCCACCTGATAATCAGATACAAGCGATATACGTCTTTTTTCGCAAAGTTCATGCTGGTTAAAAACGGAGCGAACATGAAAATACTTATGGTCTTAGTCACAGTGATGGCCGTTTCTGCGTGCACAAACAGCCGGCTATCTCCTAAAACCTACAGCCCAGAACTTGCTTATAAATGCCAGACAGACCCCTATGGTTCTTATTGTCTGCAACCCCCGGCCGCGATAAAGAACTGACAATACTCTGTTCGACTTTCCCACTGTAGGAGCGAGCTTGTCTCGCGATCTTTTAAACATCAAAAGATCGCAGCCTTCGTGCCTCGACAGCTCCTACGAAAGCAGGTTGCGCTGTTTTTGATTTGGTTGTTGATCTTGATCTTAGAGGCCCCGTTAAACCACGCTGGCCGAACGCAGGTTTTGCGCAGTGGGTAACCCGGCAGGACGCCGGGTTAGCCGCGACACGGCCAAGGATGGCCGATCGCGGCGGGCCCACGGAGCAATGCCTGTGGTGAGGGCATGCCGAGCCTCAGCGAGGCACCGAGGGTTGGGGCAAAAGCGTTTTGGTTACTTTGCCGCTTTTGCAAAGTGACGCGGCGTAAGGCCGGAACCCTAAGTGGCCGTTGCCGCAGCAATGGATATGTACCCAAGAATGCCGAGATGGATGGTTTCACGGCTGCACGCAGCCGATCGCAGCCTTCGTACCTCGTCAGCGACTACAGTACCCTGTTTGCTGCGCGACAGCGCGGCATCGAAGGCGAGGCCCCTCCTACCGTTTGAACGGCGCACAAAAAAGGCGACCCGAAGGTCGCCTTTTGCGTCACTCACTCACACATCGCCCATCAGAACTCGTGGTCAGCGTTGTCCGGGTTCAGGTCGCTGATGCCCAGCTTGCCTGCGGCTTGTTCGATAGCGGCAGTCTGTTTGACCAGGGCTGCGATGGCATCACGTACCACCTGGTTGCCCGCTTCGTTGCCCGCTGCGATCAACTGGTCGTAGTGCTCGCCCTTGTTGGCGAGGTCTACCATGACCTGGATCTTGGCTTCGGTGTCAGCCAGGTCGGATTTCAGGGTGGCGTCTGTGGCCGGGTCAACGACGACGACCAGCGACGACAGGCTTGGACCGGTCATTTTGCTGCCGTCAGCACGTACGTACTCACCCAGGTACACGTTACGAATGCCTTTGGCGTCGTAGAAGTGCGAGTTGTGGGTGTTGTCGCTGAAGCAGTCTTGCTCGTCTTCAGGTGAGTTGGCTTCCAGCGACACTTTCATGCGCTCACCGGCCAGTTCGCCCAACGACAAGCTGCCCATGCCAAACAGCATTTTGCGCAGGCCGTTTTGTGCAGGCTCTGCTTCGAGCGAGGCGCGGTAGTTGTCAGGTACGTTTGGTGCCCAGTTGCCGACCATTTCAGTCAGGTCGTTGACCAGCAACTGGGTCACGGCTTTCAGGTAGGCACGACGACGATCGTTATGGCCGCCGGTTGCGCCTTCGCCTTCCAGGTAGTCCGAAGCAGGGCGGTCGCCCGCGCCTGGGCCGGTGCCGTTCAGGTCCTGGCCCCACAACAGGAATTCAATGGCGTGGTAGCCGGTGGCGACGTTGGCTTCGGAACCGCCCAGCTCATTGAGGCTGGCCAGGGTTTCCGGGGTGATTTCAGTCACGTCGATCTTGTCTTCGCCCACCTGGATCTGGGTGTTGGCGATGATGTTGGCGTTCGCGCCGGGGTTGCCCAGTGCGCCGCTGTAGTTGGCGTCAACGTAGTCGATCAGGCCTTCGTCCAGCGGCCAGGCGTTCACTTGGCCTTCCCAGTCATCAATGATGGTGTTGCCGAAGCGGAACACTTCGCTTTGCAGGTAAGGGACGCGCGCTGCAATCCAGGCCTCACGTGCGGCCTTCAAGGTGTCGGCATTGGGCTTGGCCAAGAACGCGTCGATGGCGGTTTGCAGGGTTTTGGCGGTGGACTCGGAGTCGCTGTACACGGCATGCACCATGTCGGCGTAATGCGCGACAACGGCTTTGGCTGCGGCGTCGTTAACTTGCGCGCCCGAAGCATCAGTGGCTGGCGTAGCAGGAGTGGTCGCTGCGGCTGGCGTAGGTGCTGTGGCTGTTTTTTCTTTGTCTTTGTCGCCGCAACCGGCGAGTGAAATAGCAATGGCCAGCAGACTGGCGGTAGCCAGGGGCATACGAATCATGGGCGAACATCCTGCTTCGAGAGGTGGGACAAGCATGCGACGGCACGCAAAACGTGCGACATGATGCGAAAGATATGCATTTTGTGTAAAGGGTTACGCCTGTAAATATTTCCTATTTACTTCTGCACCAAGCCTCGGCTGCCGTGGCCTTGGTCAAAATCTTGAAACATAAAATTACATATTAAGTGCATTGTTGCGCTGCGCCTGCTTCAGATAAGCTCCCAATTCCCGCGCTCCCAAGGGCTTGCTGTACAAATACCCCTGGCCTTCGTGGCAGCCTTCACTGATCACATAGGTTTCCTGTTCGAGGGTTTCGACGCCCTCGGCAATTACCTGCATGCCCAGACTTTTACCCAGCTGGATGATGGCACGCACGATGGTGGCGTCGTCGTCATCGTCAATCAGGTCCTGAACAAAGCTCTTGTCGATCTTGATTTTGTCCAGCGGCAGGCTTTTCAGGTAGCTCAGCGATGAGTAGCCGGTGCCGAAGTCATCAATGGCAATCAGCGCGCCCGAGCGACGTAAGCTCAGCAAGTGCTGGGCGGCGGTGCTGATGTCTTCCATCAGGCTGGTCTCGGTCACTTCCAGCTCCAGGCTGCCGGGCGGCAAGCGGTACATCTGCAACAGGTTGTTGACCACCCGCGGCAACTCGGCGTGGTGCAACTGCACGGTCGACAGATTGACCGCCATGCGCAAGTCGGTGAACCCCTGATCGTGCCAGTCGCGCAGTTGGCAGCAGGCTTGATCCAGTGCCCACTCGCCAATGTCGATGATGCTGGCGTTGGCTTCTGCCAAAGGGATAAACAGGTCTGGCGGGATCATCCCGTGCTCTGGGTGCTGCCAGCGTAACAAGGCTTCAACGCCCACCACACGGTGATCGCTGTAGCGAATCTGGGGTTGGTAGACCAGGTACAACTGGTTGCGCAGCAGGGCGTCGCGCAGGTCTTTTTCCAGCTCGCGGCGGCGGCGCATTTCGCGGTCCACGCTGGCGATATAAAACTGATAGCGGTTGCGCGAGCGGCTTTTGGCCAGGGTCATGGTTTGTTCGGCTTTTTGCAGCAACTGCTCGGAGGTGTCGCCATCTTCCGGGTATAACGTGATGCCGATGGTGGCGCGCAAGCGGATATTTTGCTGATCGACGCTGAACGTCGTCTCCAGGTCATCCAAAATCCCCTGCGCCAGTTCGGCGGCCTCATAAGGCTGCTCGATGTGGGCCTGGACCAGCGCAAACTGGTCGCCGCCCAGACGCGCCAGTGCACCTAGGCTACCGCTGTGCGCCCGCAAACGATCGGTGAGGGCTTGCAGCAACTGGTCGCCCGTCTGATAACCAAATTGTTCGTTGATGCCTTTGAAATCATCCAGCCCCACACACAGCACGGCCACGCGGCGCTGAGAGCGGCCTGAATCAATCAGGATCTTGCTCAATTGGGTCTGCAGTTGCTGACGATTCGGCAGCCCGGTCAAAAAGTCGTATTGGGCCATGCGCAGCAAGGAGCTTTCGGCTTCTAGGCGTAAATGCGCATTGCGCTCTATGGAGGCCAGCAACTGATTGGCGGTGTTGACCCACACCCCGAGTTCGTTGGATTCATGCCCCTTGAGCTGCGGGATCAAATGCTCGCTGGGGTGGTCAGGGTTGATGCTGGTCAGGTGCTGGATCATTTTCGACAAGGGTTTGGTCAGCAGCCAGTGATAAATCAGGTACAGCACCAGGCTCATCAGCAGCGCCCGCAACACGCCCGACAGCAACAGCACACCGGCGTTGGTCAAAAAGCCCTGGCCGTAAGTGGCCGTGTCGAGAGTAATGCTCAAGTCGCCGTAATATTCTCTGTCGGGGCCACTGCCCACCAGCGGCGTGCTGAACGAGCGTTCCTGGCCCAAGATAAAGTCGGTCAGCCAGCGGCTTGAGGTCTCTTGCAAGGGCCGGGTTTTTTCCGCGAGCACGGCTTCATTGGGGTGGCCGATAGAGGCCTTGCGCATTGCGTCGTCCTGAAACAAGCCCTCAATGACCTGCATCGCCATTTCCCGGTCCAGGCTGTACAGCGCTTGCGTGGACGGGTCGCGAAACATATTGAGGATCTGCTTGGCGTCCTCGTTGACCGCCTGGCGGGTGAGGTAGGCATCGAAGACAATTTGCGCGCAGCCCAATACTCCTCCCACAACCAATGCTGAGAGCAATACGATCCGGAGTAATTTGATCGACAAGCTGTTCTTGAATTCCAGCTTCAAAGGGTTATTCCTTGTGTCTTGCCGATAATCGTGTGGTCATGGCTGCAGGTAATCGTTCATTTTTACGAGGGCATTATCCAGAGGTTTGAGGACTGGCCAATGTGTCGGTTCATGGTGTGCTGAACTTGAGCCGTCGAATGAAAAAAACATGCCGTTGATAGTAGTCTGAAGCGCTATGGCCACGCACTTTTGCTGAGGCCAAAAAAAACCCGGCAATGCCGGGTTTTTTTAACGTTCAGTCAGTTTCAGGCAGTGAAGGTTTTGCCTTCGAACTGCTCTGCAACGAACTTCCAGTTAACGATGTTCCAGAACGCCTCAACATACTTCGGACGTACGTTGCGGTAGTCGATGTAGTAAGCGTGTTCCCAAACGTCGCAGGTCAGCAGCGGGGTGTCGCCGCTGGTCAGCGGGTTGCCGGCGCCGATGGTGCTGGCCAGGGCCAGGGAACCGTCAGCCTTCTTCACCAGCCAGCCCCAGCCGGAGCCGAAAGTGCCGATGGAGGTTTTGCTGAATTCTTCTTTGAACTTCTCGAACGAACCGAACGCAGCGTTGATGGCATCAGCCAGCGCGCCGGTAGGCTCGCCGCCGCCGTTTGGCGACAGGCAGTTCCAGTAGAACGTGTGGTTCCACACTTGAGCGGCGTTGTTGAAGATACCGCCCGAAGAGGTTTTAACGATCTCTTCCAGGGTTTTGCCTTCGAACTCGGTGCCTGGCACCAGGTTGTTCAGGTTCACGACGTAGGTGTTGTGGTGCTTGTCGTGGTGATACTCCAGGGTTTCCTTGGAGATGTGCGGCTGCAAGGCATCATGTGCGTACGGTAGCGGCGGCAATTCGAAAGCCATGTTGATTCTCCTAATCAGGTCAGTTGCGATGAGCGCAAGGCCGATCACGGGCGGCCAAACACGCGCCGGGGAGTTTGTACTCTTTGCGGCGCAAGCGCTGGATCATAGCACCGGGGTTGGCGCATAACCACGCGACAACTGTGTGGAATAGACGTTTCAACGAGATTGATTGAAAAACTCGATGTTTTTTCAGGCACGCAAAATGACCTGCAGTACCCGCCTGTTAATGCGCACACTTGCCCCCGTAGGAGCTGACGAGGCACGAAGGCTGCGATCTTTTGATTTTCAAGATCAAAAGATCGCGAGATGAAGCGGGAGGTTACCCGGCAATAATCAACTGAACCGCCACCGCGTACATCATCGCCGCCACCAGCAGGTCCAGCAGGCGCCAGGTGCCAGGGCGGGCCAGCCATGGTGCGAGCCATGCGGCGCCCAGGGCCAGGGTGAAGAACCACAGCAGCGATGCACTGGCCGCGCCCACCACGTAGGCGCCGGGTACGCTTTGCTGAGCGCCAAGCGAGCCAATCAGCAGCACCGTGTCGAGGTAAACGTGCGGGTTGAGCAAGGTGACCGCCAGTGCACTGAGCATCACCGCCCTGAGCGAACGCGCGGTCTGGCCGGCCGATTGCTCAAGGCTTGAGGCCGAGAACGCCCGGCGCAGCGCCTGGGTGCCGTACCACAGCAAGAACAACGCGCCGCCCCAGCGCGCCACACCCAGTAAAATCGGGCTTTGCGCCAGAATCGTCGCCAGCCCGAACACCCCGGCCGCCACCAGCAATGCGTCACAAATCACACAAAAAGCCGCGACCGGCAGGTGGTGTTCACGGCGCAAGCTTTGTGCAAGCACGAAAGCGTTTTGGGTGCCGATGGCCATAATCAGGCCGAACGCGACCAACAGGCCATTAAGGTAGCTTTGCCACATAAGAAATACTCGCCGTACTGCATCACAAGAAGGGGTTACTGCTGGCTATTGTCCGGGCCTTGGTTGTATAAGAAAAACCAATATTGCTGATCGCCCATTAGGAAAACTGATGTTCGACTATAAATTACTCTCAGCGTTGGCTGCCGTGGTAGAACAGGCCGGTTTTGAGCGTGCGGCGCAGGTGCTTGGGCTGTCACAATCGGCGATTTCCCAGCGCATCAAACTGCTTGAAGCGCGCATCGGGCAGCCGGTGCTGGTGCGTGCCACGCCGCCGAGCCCTACAGACATCGGCAGGCGCTTGCTCAACCATGTGCAACAAGTGCGTTTGCTGGAGCGTGACCTGCAACGTGTGGTCCCGGCACTGGACGATGAGGGCTTGCCCGAGCGGCTGCGGATTGCCTTGAATGCCGACAGCCTGGCCACGTGGTGGGCCCAGGCGGTGGGCGATTTCTGCGCCGAGAATCAGCTCTTGCTGGATTTGGTCGTCGAAGACCAGACCGTCGGCTTGAAACGCATGCGCGCCGGTGAAGTGGCCGCGTGTCTGTGCGCCAGTGAACGCCCGGTGGCGGGCGCGCGCAGTGTGTTGCTGGGCGCCATGCGTTATCGCGCGATGGCCAGCCCGGCCTTTATTGCGCGGCATTTCCCCCAAGGGGTGAAGGCTGCGCAATTGCCTAAAACGCCTGCGCTGGTGTTTGGCCCGGATGATTTTTTGCAACATCGGTACTTGGCGGCACTGGGCGTGGACGGCGGATTCGAGCACCATCTGTGCCCCTCATCAGAAGGCTTTATCCGCTTGACGGAGGCCGGGTTGGGCTGGGGGCTGATCCCCGAGCAGCAAGTGCGCGAGCAACTGGCCAGCGGAGCATTGGTAGAGCTTTTGCCAGATAAACCGATCGACGTGCCACTGTACTGGCATCATTGGCGCAATGGTGGACAACTGCTGGAAGCGCTGACGGCCCATTTAACCCGCTCAGCATCACGCTGGTTAGTGCCTTTGGCCTGATAACCGACGTTTAAACAGCAGGCAACAAGACTTACAGCATTTGGAGCAATTGATGAAGATTCTGGTCACCGGCGCAAGCGGCTTTATTGGCGGACGCTTTGCGCGTTTTGCCTTGGAGCAGGGCTTTGACGTGCGGGTCAGCGGGCGTCGGGCCGAAGGTGTCGAACACCTGGTGCGGCGCGGGGCTGAATTTATCCAGGGTGATTTGACCGATGGCTTGCTGGTGCGTGACCTGTGCGTCGATGTCGATGTGGTGGTGCATTGCGCAGGGCATGTCGGCACCTGGGGGCGCTATCAGGACTTCTTCCGCGACAACGTGCTGGTGACCGAGAACGTGGTTGAGGCGTGCTTGAAACAACGGGTTCGGCGCCTGGTGCACCTGTCATCGGCCGCGCTGTACTTTGACGGCCATTCACATCTGGGGCTGACCGAAGAAGACGTCCCACGGCGGTTCAAGCATCCATATGCCGAAACCAGGTTCATGGCCGAGCAAAAAGTCTTTGGCGCACAGGAATTCGGCCTCGAAGTGATTGCCCTGCGTCCGCGCCATGTCACCGGCGCCGGGGACATGAACCTGTTCACGCGCTTGTTGGCGCAGCAGCGCAAAAATCGCCTGACAATCATTGGTAATGGTTTGAACAAAGTCGACTTCACCAGCATGCAAAACCTCAACGACGCGTTGATGAGCAGCGTTCTGGTGAGCGGGTCGGCCTTGGGCAAGGCCTACAACATCAGCAATGGCACCCCGATACCGTACTGGGATGTGGTCAATTACGTGATGCGCCAGATGCACGTGCCGCCTGTGACCCGTTATCGGGGCCCCGGCATGGCTTATAGTGTCGGCGCGCTCAGCGAAGCGGCTTGCAAACTGTGGCCGGGGCAACCGGCGCCGACGCTCACGCGTTTGGGCGTGCAGGAGATGAGCAAAGACTTTACCCTCGACATCAGCCGGGCTCGCCACTATCTCGACTACGACCCAAAAGTCAGCCTGTGGACCGCGCTGGACGAGTTTTGCGGCTGGTGGAAAGCCCAGGAATCGCCGTACCGCTGACATTCTTCAGGACCCAGATAAGGTTTCTCCATGCGTAACGACTCACGTGACCACTTCGACAATGTACCGACCCTGCGGGCAGATGCAGACGACCATGATGATCTGGCGTCGATGGGTGGCGCACGTGAGCGCGGCGCGGGCCATGCGCGCAATGCCCAGGTGATCAAGGTCAAGGGGCCGAGCACCGGGCCTTTGTGGGCGTTGATCCTGGCCGTGTTGCTGGCGTTTGGCGGGCTGGCCTGGTGGAGCTTCCAGCAGATCACCTTGATGGAGCAGCAACTGGTTGCCACCCAGGAAAGCTTTGCCCGGATCAGCGAAGAAGCGGCGGGGCGCTTACAGGCCATTTCCGGCAAGGTGGTGGCCAGCGAATCAAGCATCAACAACGGCAGCGAAGCCCTGAAGTTGCAGATCAAACAGCTCGAAGACCAACTGGCTGAGCAGGCCAAGCACCAGCAAGGCCTGGTGGCGGGGCAGATGGGCGATCTGGATCAGCGTTTTGAGCAAATCAACGCCGCGATGCTACTGCAGGTCAACGCCCAGAAAGCCTCCCAGACCCAACTTGAGACCGACCTCAAGGCCATGAGCACCGAACTGGCGGCGTTGAAAGCGACCGTAGCGCAACAGGCGGGTGACGTGACGGCCTTGAAAAAACAGGGCAACCCGAGCGATGCCGTGCGAAGCCTGGAGCAGGACATGATCGTGCTCAAGAGCCAGCTGGAAAACCGCCCGGCGGCTTCCCAAGGCCCCAACACCGCCGAGTTTGACGTGTTCCGGGCGCAAGTGACGCGCAACATCACCACCTTGCAAAGCCAGATCCAGAACCTGCAAAAACAGATCAGCGCCCGGCCATAACCCAACACCCCTGTAGGAGCGAGCTTGCCTCGCGATCTTTTAAAGATCAAAAGATCGCGAGGCAAGCTCGCTCCTACGCGGGTTGTACCGTTACTGCGCCTTATCCCCGCGCCCGCGCAATACCTGATTCGGCATCACGATCGCCGCACACAAGCCCAGCAGCGAGATGGCAGCGCTGACCAGCAGCAAGTGGCGGAAGGTCATCAGCAATTCACTGCGCAAGCTGGCCAGTGCCGGGCCTTGCACGGCATTAAGGCCGTCCAGCAGCACATTCCCCGAACTGCCTTCACCCAGCAGCGGCTGGCCGCCAGCAGGCGCCAATAGCGAATCATGCAGCAGGGCCAGCAACAAGGCCGACATCAGCGCCACACCCACCGCGCCGCCCAGTGAGCGAAACAGGTTGGTGGTACTGGTGGCGACACCAATGTCATGTTGCTGCACCGAGTTTTGTGCGCCCACCAGCGAGGTCGGGAACTGCAACCCTGCGGCAATCCCGCTCAGCAGCATAAACACGCCGCTCAACAGTTCGGCGCTCGGGGCGCTGAAGGCCATGCCGGCAATGGAAAGCGGCATCAAAATCGCGCCGCTGAGGATCATCGGTTTGTAATAGCCGGTCACCGAGGTCATGCGCCCGGCAAAGTAGGCGCCCATCGGCAGGCCCATGGCCAGCGGCAGCAAGTGCAGGGCGGCACTGTCTGCGCCCGCGCCGGTGATGCTCTGATAGCGCAGCGGCAGCAGTACGATCAGCGAAATGGCCTGGAAGCTGGTGAAGAAAATCGTGCA
Organism: Pseudomonas sp. FSL R10-1350; assembly: GCF_009600525.1. Classification (NCBI taxonomy): domain Bacteria; kingdom Pseudomonadati; phylum Pseudomonadota; class Gammaproteobacteria; order Pseudomonadales; family Pseudomonadaceae; genus Pseudomonas; species Pseudomonas sp. FSL R10-1350. The sequence continues at coordinate 7,967 of NZ_WIVR01000053.1, read as the reverse complement.
CCAGCACAACACCGCGTTGCGATTGGCGAACAAGTGCATGGGCAGCAACGGTTCCGGGGTGCGTCGCTCGTGCCACACAAACAGCACCAGTGCGACCACCGCCGCCACCAGCAGGCCCAGTACTTGATCGTCACGCCAGCTGTGGCCCTGGCCGATAAAGGTAATGCCCAGCAGCAGTGACGTGAGGCCGACAATCATCAGCACCGTGCCGAGGTAATCAATAATCGGCTTGCGCTGCGGTACCGGCAGCCCGACCAGCGTGCGATACGCGATCAGCCACGACACCAGCCCCAGCGGCAAATTGATCAGAAACACCCAACGCCACGACAAGTACTCGGTCATGTAGCCGCCCAGCACCGGCCCGGCGACGCTCGCCACCGCGTACATGCTGCTGAAATAACCTTGATAGCGACCGCGCTCGCGGGGCGGGATGATGTCGCCAATGATCGCCTGGCTTACTGAAATCATGCCGCCGGCGCCAATCCCCTGGATGATCCGCGCCAGCACCAACTGCTCCATGTTTTGCGCGAGCCCGCAAAACAGCGAAGCCACGGTGAACAGGCCCATGCCAAACAGCATCAGGCGCCTGCGCCCGTACAAGTCACCGAGCTTGCCGTAAATCGGCACGGCCACGGTCATGGCCACCATGTAGCCGGAAATCACCCAGGCCAGCTGGCTGACATCTTTAAACTGCGCGGAAATGGCGGGGATCGACACGGCGACGATGGTTTGATCCAGCGCCCCCAGGAAAATCGCCAGCATCAGCGCTACGAGAATGCTGCGAATGGCGGGTTTAGCGTGTGGAGGCTGGTTGAGACTGGTCACGATGTACACCTGCAGGCATCAAACGTGTGGCGGGATGCCCGCGATTGTACTCGATAGGTTGCTATTCGATAGCTTCATAAGGAAGGCCGACGTAATTTTCTGCAATGGTGGTGCGCCCGGCCTCGGAATCGACGAAATACGCCAGCTCGCTGTCGGTGATTCGCTGGCTGAAATCATCACTGTCAGCAAAGCGATGGAGCATCGAGGTCATCCACCACGAAAAACGTTCGGCCTTCCAGATGCGCCGCAAACACACCTCGGAATAGCGTTCCAGCAAGTCAGTGCGGCCCTCGGCATAGACCTTGAGCAGAATGTTGAACAGCGTGCTGACATCGCTGGCCGCCAGGTTCAAGCCCTTGGCGCCGGTCGGCGGCACGATGTGCGCGGCGTCACCGACTAAAAACAGGCGCCCGAACTGCATGGGCTCGACCACAAAACTGCGCAGCGGCGCGATGCTTTTTTCGATGGACGGCCCGGTTACCAGGCGGTCGGCTAACGGCGCGGGCAGGCGGGTTTTCAATTCGTCCCAAAAGCGTTGATCCGACCAGTTCTCAACCTTTTCCTCGGCGGGCACCTGCAAGTAATAGCGGCTGCGGGTGGCTGAGCGCTGGCTGCACAAGGCAAACCCGCGTTCATGCTTGGCGTACACCAGTTCATCGTTGACCGGCGGCGTATCGGCCAGCACCCCCAGCCAGCCGAACGGGTACACGCGTTCAAAAATGCTCAGCACATCAGCGGGAATTGACTGACGGGCAACGCCGTGAAAACCATCGCAGCCGGCGATGTAATCGCAGTCCAGGCGCCAGGTTTCGCCGTCTTTTTCGAAGGTGACATAGGGCGCATCGGTTTTCATGCCGTGGGGCTGCACGTTGCTGGCGTTGTACAGGGTTTGTGCGCCAGCGGCTTCGCGGGCGGCCATCAGGTCACGGGTGACTTCGGTCTGGCCGTAGACCATCACGCTCTTGCCGCCAGTCAGGCCCTTGAGGTCGATGTGCACCTGGCGGCCTTCCAGCGCCAGCTCGAAGCCGTCATGCACCAGGCCTTCAGCGTCCATGCGCTGGCTGACCCCGGCCTGGCGCAGCAGGTCGACCATGCCTTGTTCCAGCACACCGGCGCGGATCCGCCCGAGCACGTAGTCGCCGCTCTGGCGTTCGAGAATGACGTTATCAATCCCGGCATTGTGCAGCAGCTGGCCGAGCAGCAACCCGGATGGCCCGGCACCGATAATAGCGACTTGAGTTCTCATTGTTGTTCTCTCTCGCAAGCCCCGACCGTGAATGCATGAGCCTCGCTTGGCTACGAACCTCACCGTAGGAGCTGCCGAAGGCTGCGATCTTTTGATCTTGAAAGATCGCAGCCTTCGGCAGCTCCTACGATGGGCTATGCGAAACAGGTCGAAGTGATTTTTATAATGTGCCTGTATTTTTCGCTTACGAGCGTGGCAAATGAAGGTGATAACGACGTCATTGCCGGTACTTTTCGCTAATCGGTGCGATTATCGCCCTGTGCTTAATCATCAGGTTCAGCCCATGACATCCCCCGCCATCCCGGTGTTCAAACTTTACGGCGAGCAGCAAGACTGGCTCAGCCCGGACTTGCTGCACTGTGAAACCATTTCATTGCGCAGCCGCATCCATGATTGGGAGATCCGCACCCATCGGCATGCCGATTTGTGCCAATTGCTCTATGTGCATAAGGGCCGGGCGCGGGTTGAAGTCGAAGGCCAGTACCATGAGCTGACCGAGTCGTCGGTGCAGGTGATCCCGCCGTTATGCGTGCACGGCTTTCAATTTTCACCGGACGTCGAAGGGTTTGTGCTGACGCTGGCCGCGCCGCTGGTGACGCAGTTGCAGGCCCAGTTGGGCGGGTCGATGAGCGCCTTGCAGCGCGTTGCCAGTTACCCCGCAGGCAAGGACCGGCATTACCTGAACAGCCTGTTCGGTGCGCTGCACAGCGAATATGTCAGCGCCCGGGCGGCCCGTGACATGTTGCTGCAATCATTGATCAGCGTGCTGTTGGTGTGGGTCACGCGTCAGGTCATCCAGCGCCGGGAAGCCCGGCAAGTGCCGCCGCGCGGGCGCGAGTACCTGAACCTCTTCACGCAACAGGTCGAAGCCCTGTATCAGCAGCAACCCAGTGTTGAAGACCTGGCGCATCGGGTCGGGATTTCAGTGGCGCACCTGAACAGCATTTGCCGTGAACTGGCGGGGCAATCGGCCTTGCAGATCATTCACCAGCGCCTGCTATTGGAGGCCAAGCGTCATTTGATCTACACACCCATGACCATCAGCGAGGTGGCTGATCAATTGGGTTTTGCTGACCCGGCGTATTTTGCGCGGTTTTTCCGCCGCCTCACCGGGACATCGCCCAGTGCCTATCGAACGGACCGGGCTGACAGCATCAGCCCGGCCTGAGGCTATGCGTCATTACAGCGCGGTAAACACCGACGCGCAGTGCCCGGCAAAGCAGCTGGCGGTCATTGCGGCTGAGAGCCGCGTTTGCTCAGCGCGATAGCACGCGCCAGCAAACAATACAGCGGCAGCAAACACGATCAGTACGGTCAAGCATCTGGTTTTTGTTTTAGTGGTCATGGCTATTCTCTCTCCACGTATTCACGGAGTCAGACCTAGACTTCACACTATTAAGGCTAGCTCAGCCCCTTGCGCTTGCCATGCCCATTGGCCGAACGGTCACAGACCTTTGTCCCACGCGGGTTCTTCGGTAAAGCGCTCGCTGAGGAAGTCGAGCATGCTGCGCAGCGTGGCGGGCATGTGCTTGCGCGAGGCGTACACGGCATAAATGTTCATCTGCAAGGGCTCAGCGTCTGGCAGCAGTCGTACCAGTTCACCGCTGCGGATATGGCACCCCGCCAAGTAGCTGGGCAGCAGCGAAACCCCACCACCCGCCAGGGTGACGCGCAGCAGCGTGCTGGCTTCGTTGGCGCTGATATTGCCTTGAACCGGTACCGACAGCGCTTCGCCTTGCACCGTGAAATGCCACAGGCTCTTGCCGTAGTACGCATGGCTCAAGCAGTTGTGCAGGCTCAGATCATCGACCTGCTGCGGCGCCGGATGCTCGCGCAAATAGGCGGGCGAGGCGCACAGTACGGAGCGGCACACGGTCAGCTTGCGTGCGATCAAACTCGGGTCCAGTTCGGTGCTGGTGCGAATCGCCAGATCAATGCGCTCATCCACCAGGTTCACCGTGCGGTCGAGCATTTGCAGGTCAATGTTGACCTCGGGGTAGCGGCGCACGTACTCGGTCATGGCGCAGGCCAATTGCGCTTGGCCGAACGAGGTGCTGACGCTGATGCGCAGCAACCCGCGTGGCGCCGCATCGGGCACGCTGACAGCGGCTTGCAGGTCATCTGCCAGTTCCAGCAATTGCCGGCAGCGGGGCAGGGTTTCGTTGCCGGCGGCGGTCAGGCTCAGCTTGCGCGTGGTGCGGTGCATCAAGCGCGCCCCGACCCACTCTTCAAGTTCGGCCAAATACCGTGAAACCACCGGGCGTGACAGGTCCAGATGGTCGGCCGCCGCCGACTGGCTGCCCAGGTCGACCACCGTGACAAAAACCCGCATTGCGATAAGACGGTCCATGATCTGCCCGATTAGTGAAACAAACTATGTCGCAGCATCGCATTTTTTGTCGTCAATTGTGCGTCTAAGCTCTGTCCATCGCTGACCCTTAATGCAGGAAGCTCCATGAACCTATTGTCGACTGTGCGCCGTGTTTGCCTGAGTGCCGTTGTCTTCGGCTTCGCTGCCCATGCCGCCGCCGCGCAGGCGCCTCTGACCCTGGAGGTTTACAACCCGGGGGCTGCGGCGATTTTTCCGGTGTCTTCGGTGCTGGTCAGTGGCCAGAAAGACGCGATTTTGGTGGATGCGCAGTTTTCCAAAGCGCAGGCCCAACAGGTGGTCGATAAAATTCGCGCCAGCGGCAAGCACCTGACCACCATCTATATCAGCCACGGCGACCCCGATTATTACTTTGGCCTTGAAACCCTGACCCAGGCATTCCCCGACGCCAAGGTGCTGGCCTCGGCCCCGACGGTGGCCCACATCGAACAAACCAAAGACGCCAAGCTGGCGTTCTGGGGCCCAAAAATGGGCGCTGATGTGCCAAGCAAGCTGATCGTGCCCCAGGTGATCAAGGGCAACACCCTGGCGCTGGAAGGGCACGAACTGGACATCGTCGGCCTCACCGGGCGCCAGCCCGAGCGCACGTTTGTCTGGATCCCGTCGCTCAAAGCCGTGGTCGGTGGGGTAGTCGTGGCTGACAACCTGCACGTGTGGATGGCCGACACCCAGACCCCGCAGTCGCACCGCCAATGGTTATCGACCCTCAAACGTATCGCCAGCCTGCAACCGGACATCGTGGTGCCGGGGCACTACCTGGGGGACAACGACCATTCATTGAAATCGGTCAACTTCACCCGTGACTACATCAAGGCCTTTGACGAAGAAACCCTCAAGGCCAAGAACTCGGACGAGCTGATCGCGGCCATGAAAAAGCGCTACCCGGATCTGGGCGAAACGTCTTCGCTGGAACTGAGCGCCAAAGTGGCGAAAGGCGAAATGAAGTGGTGAATCAACGTTTGACCTTATGCACCCCATCCAACTGGAGAACATCATGAGCAAGATCGCAATTATCGGCGCAACCGGTCGCGCTGGCAGCCAACTGCTGGAAGAAGCACTGCGTCGTGGGCACCAGGTAACCGCCATTGCCCGTCACGCCTCGGCAAAAATTGGGCAGCGCGCTGGCGTTGTGGCCAAGGACGTCGACGTCAACGATGCCCAGGCGCTGCAAGCGGCTGTGGCCGGGCATGACGTGGTGCTGAGCGCTGCGCACTTCTCGACGCTCACGCCACAAGCCATCATCGAGCCGGTGAAAAAGGCCGGGGTTAAACGCCTGCTGGTGGTGGGTGGCGCGGGTTCGCTGTTGCTGCCGGACGACAGCAAAGTCATCGACAGCAAGGGCTTCCCGGAAGAATACAAGGCAGAAGCCTCGGCGGGCGGCGTGTACCTGGACACCTTGCGCAACGAACACGACCTGGACTGGACCTTCCTGTCCCCGTCGGCTGAATTTGTAGAAGGCGAGCGCACCGGCCATTACCGCGTTGGCAAAGACCACTTGCTGGTCAGTGCCGAAGGCAGAAGCTGGATCACCTTCGCTGACTACGCCATCGCCCTGCTGGACGAAGTAGAACAGCCCAAGCATTCGCGCCAGCGCTTCACGGTCGGTTACTAACGTAAAAGATCGCGAGACACCACGCCGAATTTTTGTAGGAGTGAGCTTGCTCGCGATCTGTTGATCTTGATCTAAGAGGCCCCGTTAAACCACGCTGGCCAATCGCAGCCTTCGTGCCTCGTCAGCGACTACAGTGCCCTGTTTGCTGCGCGACAGCGCGGCGTCGTAGACGGGGCAACTCCTACAGGAGACACCACGCCGAATCTTTGTAGGAGCGAGCTCGCCTCGCGATCTTTTGATCTTTAAAAGACCGTGAGCTCCTACGCAGGGGTGGTGGCTTGTGCTACCAGCCAGTCCATCAATTCGCGCAAGGGCGCTGACGGTTCCTGGCTGGGGGAGCTCACCAGCATGTAGGCCGCGCCGGTGCGCACGGTCAGGTCAAACGGCATCGCCAGCCGTCCCTCTTTCAAATCTTCACCAATTAATGAGCAATCGCCCATCGCGACGCCGTTGCCCTGGGCGGCCACGGTCATGGCCAAATCCAGGGTGTCGAAGTATTGGCTCTGGCGGATGGCCGATGCCTCAACGCCCGCTACGCTGAGCCACTGAGCCCAGTCCCGCTGGTCTCGGCTGGGGTGCAAAAAGGTGTGCTGCTCAAGGTCGCGCAAGCTGTTGATGGCATCAGGGCCTTGCAGCAGGTGCGGCGCACAGACGGGCGTGAGTAGTTCGTCGAACAGGTGTTGGCCTACCCGCTTGGGCCCCGGCAGCGGGCTGTAGACCACCGCCGCATCAAAGGTTTCACGGCGAAAGTCGATGCCGTGGTGCACGCTGCTGGTCAGCTCGACCGGTACGTCCGGGCGCAGTTTTTGCCACGCCATCAGTTTGGGCAGCAACCAGCGCAGCATGCAGGTCGGGGCTTTGATTTGCAGCGGCGTGCGGCGGATGCTGGCGTGCTCGACCGCTTCGCCGATCAAGTCAAACACCTGCTCGATGCGCGGGTAAAGCGCCTGGCCTTGCTCAGTCAGGCTCAGGCCCCGTGCCTGTCGATGAAACAACGCATATCCCAAATGTTCCTCAAGCCCGGCGATTTGCCGGCTCACCGCGCCCTGGGTGATGTGCAGCTGTTCACCGGCGCGGGTGAAATTGCAGCATTGGGCCGTGATCAGAAAGGTGTGCAAGGCAGGCAGCGGCGGGAGACGTTTCATGTTGAGCTCAGCCATGAATTCAGGACATGGCTAGTATGAGCAGGTTTGCGTTGTGTCCGCCACACGCGCCCGCTTCAATGGCTCATTACTTGAGAACAACAAGAGGGCAGTATCCATGGCGACGTGCGGCGAAGTATTGGTCAAGTTGCTGGAAGCGTATGGGGTCGAGCAGGTGTTTGGCATCCCCGGCGTGCACACCGTCGAGTTGTATCGCGGGCTGGCCAGTTCGCCGATCAACCACGTCACCCCGCGTCATGAGCAGGGCGCAGGCTTTATGGCCGACGGCTATGCGCGCACCAGCGGCAAGCCGGGGGTGTGTTTCATCATCACCGGGCCGGGCATGACCAACATCACCACAGCGATGGGCCAGGCCTACGCCGACTCGATCCCGATGCTGGTGATCTCCAGCGTGCAATCGCGCAGCCAGTTGGGTGGCGGGCGTGGCAAGTTGCACGAATTGCCGAACCAAAGCGCATTGGTGGCAGGCGTTGCCGCGTTTTCCCACACCCTGATGTCGGCAGCCGAGTTACCCGGCGTGCTGGCCCGTGCTTTTGCGCTGTTTCAGGCCGGTCGTCCACGGCCGGTGCACATTGAGATCCCGCTCGACGTGCTGGTAGAAAATGCCGACGCCTTGCTCGACAGCCAACCCGTCAGCATCGCGCGCCCTGGGGCGGCCCCGGCGGCAGTGGAACAGATGAGCCAGCGCCTGATCGAGGCCAAAGACCAGCTCCACAGTGCCCCGCGCCAAAC
>NZ_WIVR01000052.1:0-37885 GCF_009600525.1 Pseudomonas sp. FSL R10-1350 | reverse complement strand
GGTGTACGGAGCCGCCTTGCTGGCGCTGGGCCTGATCATGTGGCGCATGAGCCTGGACCTGGTGCTGACCTTCGCCCTGCTCGGCGGCGGGGTGATTGCCGCACTGATACTCGGCGGCCTGTTACTGCTGGGCCTCAAGGGCCTTCGTCGTGGGCTGGCCCGCGCCTCCCTGCCTTGGCGTCTGGGCTTGGGCCAACTGCTGCGCCAGCCTCTGGCCGCAGCCGGACAGGCTCTGGCGTTTGGCTTGATCCTGCTGTCGATGGCGCTGATTGCCTTGTTGCGCGGCGAACTGCTCGACACCTGGCAAAACCAGTTGCCCAAAGATGCACCCAACTACTTTGCACTGAATATCTTGCCCACCGACAAGGACGCCTTTGGTGCCCGCCTGCACGAACTCCAGGCCCAGGCTGCGCCGATCTACCCGGTGGTGCCCGGACGCTTGATCAGCATCAATGGCGAGCCGGTGCAAGAGATCGTCACCAAAGACTCCAGCGGCGACAAAGCCGTACAGCGCGACCTGAGCCTGACTTGGGCCGCCGACCTGCCTGAAGGCAATGAACTGACCGCAGGTCAGTGGTGGTCAGCGCAACCGCCACAGGGTGTGCCTGGGGTGTCGGTTGAAGCCAAAGTGGCCGAAAGCCTGAAACTCAAGCTGGGCGACCATCTGGTGTTTACGGTTGCCGGGGTCAACCGTGAGGCGCAAGTCACCAGTTTGCGCAGCATTAACTGGGACAACTTCCAGCCCAACTTCTTCATGATCTTCCAGCCCGGCACCCTGCAGGACTTGCCGACCACCTACCTCACCAGTTTTTACCTGGCCCCGGGTCACGACACGCAAATCATTGAGCTGTCGCGCAGCTTCCCGGCGGTGACCATCCTGCCGATTGATGCCTTGCTCGAACAGCTGCGCAGCATTTTGGCGCAAGTCACAATTGCCATTGAGTACGTACTGTTGTTCGTTCTGGCGGCGGGGATGACAGTGCTGTTTTCCGGTCTGCAATCCACCCTCGACGAGCGCATCCGCCAAGGTGCCTTGCTGCGGGCATTGGGAGCCGAACGCCAACTGCTGATCAAGGCCCGGCGCATCGAGTTCGGCTTGCTCGGTGCCACCAGCGGCTTGCTCGCGGCGCTGGGCGCAGAACTGGTCAGCCTGGTGCTGTACCGCTATGCCTTTGACCTGCCCTGGCATCCGCACCCATGGCTGTTGATGCTGCCGGTGCTCGGCGCCGTAATGGTTGGCGGCGCCGGGGTGTTTGGTACCCGCCGCGCACTCAATGCCAGCCCGCTGACAGTGCTGCGCGAGGGCTGATAGACTCGCGCCCTTCTCTGCCAACGGATTGACCATGAGCCGCTACCGTCCTCCCCGCCCTGCTGGCACCGCGCTGATCACCCCGGAAGGTGAAGCGCGGATGCGCGCCGAACTGCATGAGCTGTGGCATGTGCGCAGGCCACAGGTCACGCAATCGGTCAGTGAAGCAGCAGCACAAGGCGATCGCTCGGAAAACGCTGAATACACTTATGGCAAAAAGATGCTGCGCGAGATCGACAGCCGCGTGCGTTTTCTTACCAAACGCCTTGAAAGCCTGAAAGTGGTCAGCGAAAAACCTGGCGACCCGAACAAAGTGTATTTCGGCGCCTGGGTCACGATTGAAGATGAAGACGGCAAACAGTCGCGCTACCGCATCGTCGGCCCCGATGAGCTGGACCTTAAACAAGGCCTGATCAGCATCGACTCACCCCTGGCCCGCGCCTTGATAGGCAAAGCGCTGGGTGCCGAAGTTCGGGTACAAACCCCCACCGGCGAACAGTGCGTGTATATCGTGGCTATTGAGTACCCCTGACTAACAACGCCACTGTTTATCCGGGGCATTTCTTACAAACAGCGTGGCTGTTGTCTCATTGAGCGTTAGACCCCCACCACTAAACTGAGGACTACAAACCACTTACATTATTTTAATGGAATAAATTAATGGCACTTTTAACCCGCATTTTTGCAGCACTCTCATTGAGTGTGCTCGCCACTACCCCATCAATAGCCCAAACGCCAGCGTCCGCAAGTGCAAACAGCTCCGACTGGACTGAGGCTGACGTAAAACGGCTACCTGGCAAGGGGCCACATCTCTACAGGGGCTGTATTACCAAGTTCAGTGGTTACCCGATTCCAGTACTACCGTTTCGTTCAACTTACTCGACGGCAGAAGAGCTAATGGCCAACACAACTTTTAAACAATGCGTGAAGTTTGGATGGTCGTCTTATCACCAGTTTGAAACATGATCCGTTTCAGCTTTGCCTGTTAAGCAAAGCTGATGGGCGACCCTGTTCATTAACGCAAAGTAATCAAACCCTGGCGTGACACGCGGATAAGGTTGCGAATGACCAGCTCGGCATTTTCGGCTGAAGGCGACTGAATCACTGCCAGGTCAAAACTGTCGGCGGCAAAACGCGTCAGCTCGTCGCCGACCTCAACAAACTGAATCAAAAACGCTGAAGTTTGCCCTTTGCGACGCGGCCAGCCGTCCAGATAACGCAGCAGCGTTGGCTGATGTTTACCGCCCAGGAGGATTTTTGGGTTGCGCGAAGTCTGATTGGCCGTGATCGGCGCCAGACGAACGAAAGGACGTGGTTGACTCATGTATCGGTTCTCCGCCTCAAGGTTCTGCGTGGCAGGTGAGAGGCAACACCGAACCAGCGCTTTAGCGGTATTTCGAGCGTCTTTTGACACCCTGGCGCCCCGCAAGTAGCTGTTTAAATCGGCGCAAGAAACATCCTAGATAAAGCCGCTTACAACTGTCAAGAATCATATGCCACGAAAACCCTGCCCCAGACGCCCCCATGAATTCATGCACGCTTAGATGAAGAATGCGCCTGCGCCTGGTTGAATTCGATTAATTGAAACCCCGCCGTCATAATCCCTTGTTACGCTGCCGCCGAAAATGTTTTGTAACAGTTAACAGGACCCCGTAATGAGCGACGAAAAAGACAAGGACACTCAACTCCCTGCCGATGCCAGCCGCCGTCGCTTCCTCGCCGGTGCAGCCGCGCTGGGCGTAGGTGCGGCGACCTTGAACGTGTACGCAAACACCCCGCACGACACCCCCGTCGCGGCTGAACCGCTAACCCCGACCGAGCTGGACAAAAAACTCCACGAGCAGGTGAAAACCATCGTGGTGATTTACGCCGAGAACCGCAGTTTCAACAACTTGTTCGCCAACTTCCCCGGTGTCGAAAAGCCCTTGTCGGCGCTCAAGCCTGCGGACTATCAGCAGCGCGACCGCGATGGCAGCCTGCTCAACACCCTGCCACCGGCCTGGGGCGGCGTCTTGCAGGTAGGCCCGCAAACGGTTGACGGTGTCACGTATCCGCAAGGCGTGCAGTTCCAGGAAAACCTGCCCAACGCACCATTCGCCCTCAAAGGCCCGAATCAGGAAGATCTGCCGTTGAGCCTGGTGACCCGTGACCTGTGGCACGTGTTTTATCAAAACCAGATGCAAATCAACGACGGCAAAAATGACCAGTTTGTGGCCTGGGGCGACTCCGGCGGTTTGACCATGGGCCATTACGCGCAGTCGCAATATTCCCTGCGCTTGTGGGATGTCGCCCGTGAATTTGTGCTGTGTGACAACTTCTTCCAGGGCGCTTTTGGCGGCTCGTTCCTCAACCACCAGTACTTGATCAGTGCCGCCGTGCCGGTTTACCCCGACGCCGCCAACTCTGTGGCCAAAAGTCAGATCGCCACGCTGGAAGGTGACGACCCTAAAGGCACGCGCCTCAAGCCATTGGAAAAATCGCCCCAAAGCGCCATGACCGGCGCCCCGCAATTTGGCCCCAGCGCGATCACACCTGACGGCTACGCGGTCAACACCATGGCCCCGCCCTACTGGCCGACCTGGATTCGTGACCCCGAGCGCCCGGACTACTCCAAACCCGACCTGCCCAGCGTGCTGGTGCCACAAAACCATGAACACATTGGCGACAAACTGAGCAAAAAGAACATCGACTGGGCCTGGTACGCCGGTGCCTGGCAAGCCACGCTCGACGAGTACAAAGACTCTGGCGGCATCCCCAAGATCCCGAACTTCCAGTACCACCATCAGCCGTTCAACTACTTCACCCGCCAAGGCCCGGAACACCCGGCTGAGCGCAGCAAGCGTCTGCGTGACGGCGGACTGGGCGACGAAAGCAGCAGCAACCGCTTCCTCGCCGATGCCGAAGCCGGCAAGCTGCCAGCCGTGTCGTTCTACAAACCTCAGGGCAACCTCAACCTGCATGCCGGTTATGCCGACGTGGCGTCGGGCGACCGGCACCTGGACCGCGTGCTCAAAGTGCTGCGCAACAGCCCGCAATGGGAAAACATGGTTATCGTGCTGACCGTGGACGAGAACGGCGGCTGGTGGGACCACGTTGCCCCGCCCAAGGGCGATCGCTGGGGCCCGGGTACACGCATCCCGGCGTTGGTGGTGTCACCGTTCGCGCGCAAAGGCACGGTCGACCACACGGTATATGACACGGCGTCGGTCCTGCGCTTGATCACCCGCGTGCACAAACTGGAAACCCTCGACGGCCTTAAACACCGTGACGATGCCATGAAAGCCCGCGGTCAAACGCCCATGGGCGATATGACCAACACGCTAATGTTCTGAAACTGACCCGCCAGAAACAAAAAATCCGCAGCCCTTGCACCGGGCTGCGGATTTTTTATGGCCTGCGAGAAGCTCGCGATTAGCCCGCGATGGCCCGATCCGCCGAGAGTTTGCCAGCACCTTCAATCAACACGGCCAGCGTGCCGCCGAGCAAGGCCAGGGCAAACTCATAGCCGTTGTTGGCCATAAACAGCCCGTTGTGAATGTGCACCGAGAAAATGGCCACCAGCAAAGTGAACGACAAGCCCAAGGCCGCTGGGCGTGCCAGCAAACCGATAATCAAGGCCAGCCCGCCAAAGAACTCAGTCCCGCCCGACAACAGTGCCATCAAGGTACCCGGTGCCAGACCGATGCTTTCCATCCATTGTGCGGTGCCCGCCAGGCCGCCCCCACCAAACCAGCCAAAAAGCTTTTGCGAGCCGTGGGCCGCAAAGATGATGCCGACAAACACCCTCAAGACGGTCAAACCGTAGCCGGCACGGGTAGCGAGAACAGTCTGGATCAATTTGCTCATGGTGCGTTCCTTCAAATCAGGTGGGGAATGGACGCCATATTAATCAGTTTTTATCATGTTAAAAGTCGAATAAACCCCGCATTACAATCGAATTATTCGATTACTTGCGAGAGGCTACCCGCCCTGCTGCCGGCTCCAAAGAGTCGCGCTCGCGGTCGAATGCCAAATAGTATTTATTCACGCTATTAACATAGCTGACGGCGCTCATGCCCATCTGTTCCATGGCAATACGTTCTACCTGAAAAAACCATTGATTTGGGTTCAAGCCCCGTCGCTTGGCCTCCGCCCGCATGGCCTGCACCCGCTCAGGGCCCATGTTGTAAGCCGCCAGCACAAAGGCCATGCGCTCACGTTCATTGAGTTTGGGGCTAGAAAAAAATTTACGGCGGATCATCGATAAGTACTTGGCACCGGCCTGCACATTGTTATCGACATTTTTGATGTCATTGACCCCAACCCGCTGTGCCGCCGAAGGGGTAATTTGCAGCAGCCCCGTCGCGCCACCCGAACCCCGTGCACCGGGGTCCAGGGCCGACTCTTTAAAAGCCAGCGCGGCCAGGTTCAGCCAGTCCATGCCCTGTTGCCGTGCATGTTTTTGCAGCACCGGTCGCAGTTTTTCGAGTTTTTGCCGGTCCGTTTTGGCCAACGGGTAATGCACCCGGTACAAACCACGGTAAACCTTCTCAAACGCCAGATCCTGATTGGACGGAGCTTTATAACTGGCCAAGAACTTGTCGACACTGGCGTGCAACATGGCGGCATCGCGGCGGACAAACCAGCGCATCGCGGCCGGCTCGCTGATCAGCACCTGGCGGTCAAAGCGCAGCTTGGGCATCAGCGTGGCCCAACGTTCGGCAATCGGCTTTTCGACAATGGTCAGATGAAAGATCCCGGCCTGCACCATCTCCAGTACATCCTCCACCGCCAGGCTCGGGTCGACCCACTCCACCTTCACCGGGGGCAATTTGCGTAGCGCGAGTTTTTGATTGATCAGGCTGATGGACTCACCGGCCGCGCTGCCCGTGGTCAATGCCACTGTGCGCCCGGACAGTTGCTCAAACCGAGTAAAACGCCGTTCGCCCTTCTTCCCGACCAGCAACAACGGTACCCGATCGACCACAGGATCACTCGGGCTCACCGCATGGCTGGGCTTGACGTCCAGCAACTCACCCGGCGCCATCAAGTCGCCTTCGCCACGCATGAGCGCACCGAGTAACTGATCCTTGGCCTTGGGAATGATCTTGAGGGTGATTTCGTGCCCGTCGCGGGCGCTGGCATTCAGGTATTGCTCGAAAGCGCGCAGGCGATGGTATTCAACACCGATATCTTGGCCCTGCACTTCGCCGGAGCTGTTGCGGCTTTGATTCACCAGCACACGCAACACCTGACTGCTGCGAATCTGCGCCAGATCGCGGACCTGGCTTGGCTGCCCGACTTGCAGTGGCCCAGCCAATCGCGCCATTGCCGGGAGCGGCAACAGCAACAGGCACAGCGCAATCAATAACGTAGGTCTCGTCATCCGTTCTCCGGAAAGAATACAGTCCCGCGCCGCATCGGATTACCCGACAATCGGTCACCCCATTGGGGGAATTTCAGCGCTGGAAACAGAGCGCAATACAGCCAATGCACCCTGAAATGAAAAAGGCATTGCGTTGTTGCGGCATTCAAAGACAACCATAACCGTCTGTAGTTCTTGGTTTTTCTTATAAAACTACAGCTCTGATATGCTTCACGGCCTGTGGCCTGAGGTAGAACCATGCAACTCATCGATATCGGCGTCAACCTGACCAACTCCAGTTTCGACGGTAAGCACCAAGCCGTGCTGGACCGTGCGTACGCTGCTGGCGTCGCCCAACTGGTCCTCACCGGCACCAGCGTTGAAGGCAGCGAACAGGCCTTGCAACTCTGCCGCGAGCTGGACGAAAACGGCCAACGGCTGTTCGCCACGGCGGGCATTCACCCGCATTCGGCCAGCGACTGGAACGGCGACAGCGCCCAGCGTCTGCGGGCCTTGCTCAAGGAGGCGAACGTGCGGGCCGTGGGCGAATGCGGGCTGGACTTCAACCGCGACTTCTCGCCGCGTGCCCAACAAGAGAAAGTGCTGGAAGAGCACTTGGCGCTGGCCGTGGAGCTGCAACTACCGGTCTTCCTGCACGAGCGCGACGCCAACCAGCGTCTGCTGGAAATCCTGCGCAATTACCGCGACCACCTGCCGGCAGCGGTTGTGCACTGTTTTACCGGCGAGCAGCGGGCATTGTTCAGCTACCTCGACCTGGACCTGCACATCGGCATTACCGGCTGGATTTGTGACGAGCGCCGCGGCACCCACCTGCACCCGCTGGTCCGCGACATCCCGCGTGGCCGCTTGATGCTTGAGAGCGATGCGCCGTACCTGCTGCCGCGCACCTTGCGCCCCAAGCCCAAAAGTGGCCGCAACGAACCGGCCTACCTGCCTGAAGTGCTGCGCGAAGTGGCCGTGCACCGCGCCGAGTCCGAACACGACCTGGCCGCCCACACCACCGCCTGCGCCCGGGCGTTCTTTGGGTTGCCGGTGCTGGACGCATAACCGCAATCTGTAGGAGCGAGCTTGCCTCGCGATATTTTGATCTTGCTAATCCGGGTCCGCTTTGGGCCAGATGGCTTGACCCATATCAACATTGTCTTCATAAAGTAGCGGCACAATGATGGCACCTTGCCAATATTGTGTTCGCCACATCAGAGAAGACCTTCCATGGGTGCCTGGCTTAGCAACATCTCGCTTAAATACAAATTCTGGGCTGTGAATGCAGTGGCCTTTGTCACCACGTTGCTGCTGGTGCTGTACGCCGTTCAACTCGAACAGCAATCACGCAGCAACGCCGCCCACGCCAATGCCAAGGCTCAGGCGCACCTGCTCAGCGTATGGCCGGCCAATCAGCCACTGCCCGAAGCCCAAGACCTGCTGCCACTGGTGCCCAATACCGTGCCGACCGTCAACGGTCAGTCGTTGCCGCAATTAAGCGACGCCAACGGCTGGATATCGCTCAATCACATGCCTTTGTTCGGGCAAAACCCGCTGTCCGGGGCCGAGGTGATCAGCCGCGAGAATGGTCAGAAGGTCGCCGTGCTGACCTACGCGCCCAGCCTGGCGCAAGTGTTCGTCGAGCGTTTGCCCAATTATGCAGCGGCCGTCTTGGTGCTGATGCTGGCCATGCTCTGCGCCTCTCAACTGCTGATCCGTTTTTTACTCAGCCAGCTCAACACCCTCAAAGATGTGATGCTGCATGTCGAAAAAACCGGTGATTTGTCTGCCCGTGTGCCGTTGGCCTGCAACGATGAGGTCGGCCAGATGGCCAGCGCGTTCAATGCCATGCAGGCCGGTTATCAGCGGGTGGTCAACACCGTGGCAGACACCGCCGCGCAACTGGATGCCGGAGCCGCGCGCCTGGCCAGCAGCATGAACGAAGTGCAACACGGCATGCTCGGTCAGCAAAGCGAGACGGACCAGGCCGCCACAGCCATCAATGAGATGACTGCCACGGTCCATCACATCGCCCAACACGCAGGCGCCACCCGTGATTTGTCGCAAACCGCCGACGACCTGGCCGGCAGTGGGCAGCAAGTGGTCAGCCGCGTGCAAACCTCCATTGCCAACCTCTCCGATGGCGTTCAAAAAACCGCCGAGATGATTCAGCAACTGGCCCAGGACAGCCAGCAGATCAATAGCGTGGTCAGCGTGATCCACAGCATCGCTGAACAAACCAACCTGCTGGCGCTCAACGCCGCCATCGAGGCCGCCCGTGCGGGCGACATGGGCCGTGGCTTTGCCGTGGTGGCCGACGAAGTGCGGCACTTGGCCAAGCGCGTGCAAACCTCCACCGACGAAATCACCACGATGGTTTCAGCCTTGCAGGCCGGCACCCGGGATGCCGTGGACTTTATGCAAGAGAGCTCGTTCAAGGCCGACGATTGCGTACAGCAGGCTCAGGAGGCAGGCGCAGCCTTGGCCGAGATCACCCACGCAGTGGCGCAAATGCGCGAAAGCAATACGCAAATCGCGGTCGCGGCCGAGCAGCAAAGCCAAGTGGCCGAAGAAATGAACCGCGCCGTGGTCAGCATCCGCGATGTCACTGAAGACACCGTGCAACAAACCGTCGATTCGGCCACCACCAGCAATCAGTTGGCAACCCTGGCCGGTGAGCTGAATCGGGCCATTGGTCAGTTAAAGCTATAAGGCCTATAGCCAGAGTTGATTCGCCGTTCGCCCGGCTCGCCCCTATTCTTGGCTCATCCGGTTCAGACAAGACTGAACCCTTGAACCAAGGAGAGAAATCATGGGCAAACGTCATCCTGATCTACCCGCCTGGCAATGGCGCTCTAACCCACAAGGCACCCACAGTGCCAGCCATCAGGCGCTGAGCCTGCTGGCTGTGGCGATGATGGTGTTGGCGTTCCTGCTGTTGGCTACCGGCGTGTTCAGCAACAACGCCTCAAGCGCGGTGATTGGCCTAGTGGCGCTGTTTGCCGGCATGGCCATTCAGCGCCAGAGCCGCCAGCTGGATGCCAAGGCTCAGCAAGCACAGCGCAGCAAAACGTTTTAACCGAAGATGGCGACGGTCTGGCGACTGATTGCAATCAGTTCGCCATTGGGCGCCCACAGATTGGCTGCCACATGGCCGTAGCCGTCACGGGCATGTTCGATCACCGCCAGGTATTTGCACCAATCCAGAGTGTTGGCGACGGGCAGCGGCTGCACAAACTCCACCGTCCAGGTCAGCGTGCTGCCCGCCGTCGGTTTGTTGAGCAACGGCAACAACGCCGGAGGCCAGGTGTCGATCAACGCGAGCAGGTGGGTTTCTGTGAGCGGCTGCTCTGCCACCTCACCGGCAAAACGCACCCAACCGCCCATTTCACGTGTGCCACGTCCGGTGAACGGAATGGCGCCCACGGCAAACGACATCGACAAGTGCCGCATGAATTCCGGGGTCACCCCTTTGATATAGGGCAATAGCGGGCATTGCTCGGGGGCTTTCATGTCAGGGGCAGGCAAGCTGTCTACTTTCACCGCAGACTCGCGGGCACCACCAAAACTGCCTTGCACCAGTGTCACCACCTGGCCGTTTTGCACGGCCCGGCCCAGCACCTGGCTCACTGCCTTGCCTTCGCGCAGCACCTCGACTTCGAAACTCACCGGCACGCCCGGCTCGGCGGGCCCGACAAACGTCACCGCCAATGAGCGCAACGCCCGCTCGCTGGACACTTGAGCGCGCATGGCTTCGTACTGCAACGCCACCATCAGCCCACCAAAACTGGCCCGCCCCTGCCCCCAATCTTCAGTGATGGTCACATCCAGGGGGTTTTTACGTACAGCGTCGACCAATTCAGAAAACTGCATACACACCTCAACGCTGAACAATAGGCCGTGATACTACTGACCCGCCCGCCTCGGCACAGCGCCTATATGCGCCAAATCATCTGCTGAAAAAGCACTTTCCCCCTGTAGGAGTGGCCGCCCCGTCTACGACGCCGCGCTGTCGCGCAGCAAACAGGACAGCGAGTATCTTCAGCATCCCCCAATCGGTTCCCTCTCCTTCGGGAGAGGGCTAGGGTGAGGGGCTCTTGATTTTTTGTACATATCCGTTGCTGCGGCAACGGCCACTTAGGGTTCCGGCCTTACGCCGCGTTACTTTGAAAAGCGCAAAGTAACCAAACGCTTTTTGCCCCAACCCCTCGGTGCCTCGCTGAGGCTCGGCATGCCCTCACCACAGGCCTTGCTCCGTGGGCCCGCCGCGATCGGCCATCCCTGGCCGTGTCGCGGCTAACCCGGCGTCCTGCCGGGTTACCCACTGCGCAAAACCTGCGTTCGGCCAGCGTGGTTTAACGGGGCCTCTAAGATCAAGATCAAAAGCCAGATCAAGATCAAAAGATCGCGAGCAAGCTCGCTCCTACAGGGTCTTTAGAATCAATAACTTATTTTGTGTTTGATAAGAGGGGTCGCCCCGTCTTCGACGCCGCGCTGTCGCGCAGCAAACTGTTATGTGTCTACTCTTATATTTGCGTGAGGCAGAGACCGTAGCCAGCACTGGTGTGTTTGCACCCGAATAAGAGAGTGGTCCGTACGGTATCGGCGTGGAGTCATTGTCGGCACGGCTTGCCGTGACCACGTATAGGAGAGTGAACCCTTTCGCCACCGTACAACTCGCGCACCAATATTTTTTACTTAAAAAACAATGGGTTATTTCATGTTTGATAGGAGCGAGCTTGCCTCGCGATCTTTTGATCTTTGAAAGATCGCGAGGCAAGCTCGCTCCTACAGAGGTATGTGAACGCCTTAGCGCAATTTGGCCAACACCCGGTCCGCGCGTTTCTCGCCTCGGGCCAAGGTGGCGCGCCATTGCTCAACGCACGGTTGCAGATCGGGCTGTTGCTCTGCCTGAGCGAGCCACTGCCAGGCGTCATGCCATTCACCCAAGGCCTTTTGCGCCTCTTTGAGGTGTTTCATTACGGCTTTGGGCACGCGGTCCAGCTCGGGGTAGGCTTCAGCGCCATAACGCACGCGCTTGATCAACAACCGGACCTTATGCCGGTCGTGGGCCGGATCCTTCAGGGCTTTGTGCAGCGCCTGCCATTGCTTGGCCAATATCGCCTCAATGCGTTGGCGCAACCCGCGCAACAAGCCCTCACGTTGGCTGGCGCGCAAAAAGCGCGGGAACGCCTCAAGGATCATCAGCAATTGCGACAGCTCAGTACTGGCTGCCACCCGCGGGTAGCTGCCGGCCAATTGTGTTAACCGGCGCTTGGCCAGGGTCGGGTGGCCCTGTTTTTCCAGATGCGCCGCCAACACTTCAAGGTCACGCAGCGGGGTGGTCAAAACACCGACCTGCGAGGCCGACATTTCAAGCTGGACTACGCCCGGCAACCCCCGCAACGGGCGTAACAGGCTGCGCAAACGACGGACCGTCGTGCGCAGGTCATGCAGTGCTTCAGGATCGGTTTGGGCCTCTAAACGCGCCTGGCAGGCCAACAACTTGACCTCCAGACGCAAGCAGTTAGCCACGATCCGATTAACCAAATCAGACATCCTTACTCTCCCTCGTCAGGTTGGCGCCTCAACGCCCGGCGCGGGACTCCTGGATATAGAAGCGCGCCTTCTCGGCCTTGGCCGTGCAGCCTTCAAAGGCCTCGAA
The DNA here is from genome assembly GCF_009600525.1 of Pseudomonas sp. FSL R10-1350. NCBI lineage: Bacteria > Pseudomonadati > Pseudomonadota > Gammaproteobacteria > Pseudomonadales > Pseudomonadaceae > Pseudomonas > Pseudomonas sp. FSL R10-1350. The sequence goes on along the minus strand of NZ_WIVR01000052.1, from coordinate 25,564 downwards.
TTGTTGCTGAGTTTTCGCCGCCGTCAGCAAAGACAGGGCTTTGGAATAGCTGACCGTACCGGCAAACCCTTCAGCCTTGGCCAGGTCCAGTTCGTGCCAGGCCGCGTCCAGCTGCGTGCCGCAACTGTCACGATAAACCTTCTTGCCCGCGCAACCGACCAAAGCAATCGCCATTAATGGCACACAGATCCAAGCTTTCATGGGGCAAATCCTCAAATAATTGTTCAGTGCTAAGACGGGCAACCGGCCTAAAAGTGCCGTAACGCAAAACGTCGTGGAGCAAGACTAGCTCGCCAAACCGCTTTGAGCTGTCACTGACTCACACAAAAAGGCATTGTAAGCACTTGTCTTGCAAAGGACCGGCTCATGAAGAAACGTATTGCACTGGTATTAGGCTCCGGAGGCGCACGGGGCTATGCCCACATTGGGGTGATTGAAGAGCTCGAAAGCCGGGGTTACGAGATTGCCTGCATTGCTGGCTGTTCGATGGGCGCCGTGGTAGGCGGGATTTATGCCGCCGGCAAGCTTGATCAATACCGCGACTGGATTCAAAGCCTGGATTATCTGGATGTACTGCGCCTGGTGGACGTGAGTTTTCGCCTCGGGGCCATTCGTGGCGAGAGAGTCTTCGGGCAAATTCGCAACATTGTCGGCGAGATCAATATTGAAGACCTGCGCATCCCTTATACCGCCGTCGCCACCGACCTGACCCATCAGCAGGAAATCTGGTTTCAAGAAGGCTGCCTGCACCAGGCCATGCGCGCCTCGGCGGCCATACCCAGCCTGTTTACCCCGGTGATGCAGGGCAATCGCATGCTGGTCGATGGCGGTTTGCTGAACCCGCTGCCCATCGTTCCGGTGGTGTCCAGCCACTGCGACCTGATTGTCGCCGTCAACCTCAACTCCACCACGCAAAACCATTACCAGCTCCCGGTGATCCCGCGCCCGGCGGCCTTTAAAGGCCGGTTTAACAACCTGATGAATTCGCTGGGCTCTCACATTCCGTTTCGCACCCGCCAGGCGGAGCACCTGCTCGACCTTGAACAGGAGATGCTCAAGCCTGCCGCCGAGCCAGAAGCTGAAGTGCCCTTCAACCCCTGGATCGACTCAGCGACACCCAAGCCTGCGCCCAGCCTTGCGGCCAACACGCAAGGCGCACCCAAGTCCGCCACCGGTTCGGTCATCATCGACAACGTCGGCCCCGCCTCGCTGCTGGATCTGATCAACCAGAGCTTCGAGGTGATGCAGACCTCTTTGGCGCAGTACAAAATCGCCGGATACCCGCCAGATATCCTGATCAACGTGCCAAAACGGGTGTGCCGCTTCTTTGAGTTTTACAAGGCCGCCGAGCTGATCGCCCTGGGCCGGGAAATTGCCAAAGACACACTGGACCGCTATGAAGCTGACCAGCGCTCGCAACCCTGACGCGGCGTCAGCTCAACAGCCGGTAGCCCACGCCGGCCTCGGTGGCGATAAAACGCGGCGAGGTCGGATCATCGGCCAGTTTTTGCCGCAAATGCCCGACCACGATCCGCAGGTAGTGACTGTTCTCGACATGGCTCGGGCCCCAGATGTCCTTGAGCAATTGCTGCTGGGTAATCACCCGCCCCGGATGGCTCGCCAGTTGCGCCAGCACCGCGTATTCCTTGCGGGTCAGGCCCACTTCTACGCCGTCGAGCAGCACCCGGCGAAACGCCAGATCAATGATTAGCGGGCCCAGCTCAACTGCCGCTTGCCGGGTTTCTCCGCTAGGGGCCTGACGCAACAAGGCGCGGATGCGTGCCAAAAACTCCTGAATGCCAAACGGTTTGGTCACGTAGTCATTGGCGCCACTGTCCAGCGCCTGGACTTTTTGCGCTTCGCTGGCGCGCACTGACAACACCAGCACCGGCGCCGTCGACCACTCGCGAAACTCGCACAACACCTGTTGGCCGTCCATGTCCGGCAGGCCCAGATCGAGGACCATGACGTCCGGCTTGTTCAACGCCGCCTGGCTTAAGCCTTCGGCCCCGGTCGCCGCCTCAAGCACGGTGTAGCCCTGGGACGCCAAACTGATGCGCAAAAACTTGCGGATCTGAGGTTCGTCATCAATGACCAAAATCGTCGCTGGCTGGCTCATGGCAATTCATCGCAACAAAAATATGGCCAAAGAGTATCAGTCTTCACGCTCCGCCTCTTCCTGATCCATGGCCGGTTGATCGCGCAACGGCAAATACAAGGTGATACAGGTGCCTTGCCCGTCGATGCCTTCAGCCACGGTGATGCGCCCGCCATGGGCGCCGACCATGCCCAGGCAGATGGCCAGGCCAAGCCCGGTGCCCTGCCCGCCTCGGTCACCACGGGCAGCGGTATAAAACATGTCAAAAATCTTGGCGCGGTCTTCTTCGGGAATGCCCGGCCCTTGATCACTCACTGCAAACCACAGCTCACCGTCATGCGCCCCGGCGCTCAGGCGCAGCTGCCCATGGGGCGGAGAAAAACGTGCAGCGTTCTCCAGCACATTGACCAAAGCCTGTTCGATCAACGCCGCATGCACATGCAACAACGGCAGTTGCGGCGGCACATCCACTTGCACCTGCAACGGCGCCAGCACGGCACGCAGCCGGTTCAAGGCACTGCCCACGATGTCGGCGGGTGACACCCAGTCACGGGCCAGTTTCAAGGCGCCGTGGCCCAGGCGGGTCATGTCCAGCAGGTTCTGGATGTAGCGATCCAGACGCTCGGCCTCATCGCGGGTGCCTTCGAGCAATTCACGCCGGTCTTCCAGCGCGATAGCCTCGCCCAGCGCCAGCAGCGTATCGATGCTGCCGCGCATGGTGGTCAGCGGGGTGCGCAAGTCATGGGACACCGACGCCAGCAAAGCACTGCGCAGTTGTTCGGTTTCGCCATGCAGGCGCGCAGCTTCCAGGTCTTGCGCCAACCGCGCACGGGCCAGCGCCTGGGCCAGCGGCTGACTCAAAGCCATCAACAGGCGCCGACGTTGGCCACTGAGGGTTTGGCCGTCTTTGGGGCTCACGCCGAGCAAGGCCAATGGCCCTTCTTCAGCGCTGATCGGCCACCACCACCAATTGCCCATGGGCAACGTGCCCGTGCCTTTGCCTGCCGGTTGAAGGTGTGACCAGGCCCAGTCCGCAGCGGCGCGCTCGGCTTCGTTGAAATGCAAAGGGCCTCCGGTTTCGATGGTCCAGTCGCCGTTGTCATCGCGCTTGAGCAAGCACATGTTGAGCTCTTTCCAGCCACTCAAATGCTGGGCGGCGGCATTGATGACTGCCTGGCGGTCTGTGGCAGCGGTGAGCTTGCGCGACAAGTCGAGCAACTGCGTGGTTTCTTCCTGGGTGTCGCGCAAAGCTTGCAGTTGTCGGCGTTGGCGCGCGGCCAGGTTACCGGTGAGAGCCGCCATCAACAGAAAGAACAACAGCGTGAGCACGTCTTCTTCGCGCTGGATGCTGAACGAGAAATTGGGCGGGATAAACAGGAAGTCATAAGCCAGAAATGACATCGCCGCACAGGCCAGCGCTGGCCCAAGGCTGCTGCGCACCGCCACCAGCAACACCGCCGCAAGAAACACCAGCGAGATGTTGGGCAGCGCCAGCACACTGGAAACCCCCCAGGCCAAGGCGCTGGCCAGCACCGTGGCCACCAGCGCCAGACCATAGTCAAACCACACCAGCGTGTGCTTGCCACGGGTAACCACCGGCGCGGGCGATTGCTCGTGGTCGAGCACGTTAATTTCCAGGCCATGGGCATCGCGCAGCAAGCGCGCAGCCAGCCCGCCGCCAAACATCCGGCGGCGCCAGGTCAGCCGCGACTGCCCCACCAACAGCAGACTGGCCCGACGCTCGCTGGCGTGCTGGATCAAGGTTTTGGCCACCTCGCCCGCACGCAGCAACACCACTTCGCCGCCCAGGCGCTCGGCCAATTGCTGGGCACTCTGCAAGCGCAAGCGCGATTGCTCGTCACGCACGGTGCCGTTATCCACATGCACCAGGCTCCAGGGCAAATGCCGCCGCTCTGCGACCCGGCTGGCATGGCGAACCAAACGCTCGGCATGCACATCACCGTCCACGCCCACCAACAGCCGCCCACGCAGCGCCGGGGCCGATTGCCCTTGCTGGCGATAGCCTTTGTCCAGCTCATCGTCGACGTACACGGCGGCGGTCTGCATCGCCAGTTCACGCAGGGCGTTGAGGTTGGTCTGGGAGAAAAACGCATCGATGGCCGCACGAGCCTGCTCAGGCACATAGACTTTGCCTTCGCGCAGCCGCTCCAGCAGCTCACGGGGTGGCAGGTCGATCAACAGCAGCTCATAGGCTTCCTGGACGATCCAGTCGGGTACGGTTTCACGCACTTGCACCCCGGTGATACCGCGCACCTGGTCATTGAGGCTTTCGAGATGTTGAACGTTGACCGTGGTATAGACGTCGATACCCGCTGCCAGCAACTCCTGCACGTCCTGCCAGCGCTTGGCATGGCGGCTGCCAGGGGCATTGCTGTGGGCCAGTTCATCGACCAGCACCAGCTTGGGCTTGGCCGCGAGCAGGCCATCGAGGTCCATTTCTTCGAGCTGCACGCCGCGGTACTCCGAGCGCAGCATGGCCAGTTGAGGCAAGCCGTTGAGCAACACTTCGGTTTCAGCGCGGCCATGGGTTTCGACCACCCCGGCCAACAGCGAGACTCCCTGGCGCAATTGGGTGTGCGCGGCCTGCAGCATGGCGTACGTCTTGCCAACGCCGGGGGCCGCGCCCAGAAACACTTTGAGCCGGCCACGGCCTGCGCGTGGCAAGTCAGCTAACAACGCATCGGCGCGACCGGAATGGCTCATGGGTTTGTCCTGATGAATACCTGAAACTGCAGGAGCGAGCTTGTCTCGCGAGTTTTAAAGATCGCGAGGCGAGCTCGCTCCTACAGGAGATTTACTGCAACTGCGCCAACGCCTGGTTCAGCAACAGCACATTGACCACCGGCGGGCCTATCAACGGTTGTTCGATGTGTTGTTCAAGCAACTGTTCAACCGTTTGTACCGGCAAGTGCCGAGCCGCTGCAACCCGTACCAGTTGATAGCGAATTGCCTCCGGTGGCAAGTGCGGGTCCAGACCGCTGCCCGACGTGGTCAGCATGGCCATTGGCACCGGGCCTTGATCCGGCACGGCAAGCTGCGCCGCACTCTCCTTGACCCGTGTGGCCAGGGCCGGGTTGCTCGGCGCCAGGTTGCTCGCCGAACTGGACACCGTGGCAAACGCGCCCGCCGAAGGCCGTGGGTGGAACCAGTCATCACCGGTAAAGTCTTGCGCAATCAATGCCGAGCCCTTGACCTGCCCCGCGCTGTCACGCACCAGGCTACCGTTGGCTTGCTGCGGGAACGCCACTTGGGCGATCCCGGTCACGACCAGCGGGTAAGCCACGCCGGTAATGACGGTCATCAACAGCATCAGGCTCAAGGCCGGACGTAATAAATTTGCCATGATCAATCCCTCCGAAAACGCTTAAACCAAGTGCAGCGCAGTGAGCAGCATGTCGATCAGCTTGATGCCGATAAACGGCACCACCAGCCCGCCCACGCCATAGATCAGCAGGTTGCGACGCAGCAAGTGTGCAGCGCTGGCCGCCTGTACCCGCACCCCGCGCAGGGCCAAGGGAATCAACACCACGATGATCAGCGCGTTGAACACGATGGCCGAAAGAATCGCGCTCTGCGGGCTGGCCAGGTGCATGATGTTGAGCACGCCCAACTGCGGGTAGATCGAAGCAAACAGCGCGGGCAGGATCGCGAAGTACTTGGCCACGTCGTTGGCAATCGAAAAGGTCGTCAGCGCGCCTCGCGTCACCAGCAGTTCCTTGCCGATTTGCACTACGTCCAGCAGCTTGGTCGGGTCGCTATCGAGGTCGACCATGTTGGCCGCTTCACGCGCCGCCTGGGTGCCGTCGTTCATCGCCATGCCCACGTCAGCCTGAGCCAGCGCCGGGGCGTCGTTGGCGCCGTCGCCGCACATCGCTACCAGGCGGCCGTCGTTTTGTTCGTGGCGAATGCGCGCCAGTTTTTTCTCGGGTGTGGCCTCGGCCAGCACATCATCCACCCCGGCTTCGGCTGCGATTGCGGCGGCGGTCAACGGGTTGTCGCCGGTCACCATCACGGTCCGAATGCCCAGCTTGCGCAGTTCGGCAAAGCGCTCGCGAATGCCGGGCTTGACCACGTCTTTGAGGTGGATTGCGCCGAGCAAACGGCCCTGGCCACAGACCAGCAACGGGGTGCCGCCACTTTGTGCGATTTTGTCGATTTCACGGGACAACGCAGGCAGCACTTCGTGACGTTTCATACCAACAAACGCCAGCACCGAATCCACCGCGCCTTTGCGGTACACCCGGCCGTGGTAGTCGATACCCGACAAGCGTGTTTCGGCGGTAAACGGCACCGCTGTGAATTCCTCGACCGCAGGCTCAGTGAAGCTGTGCAAGCCGCGAATGAATTCGACGATGGACTTGCCTTCTGCTGTGTCATCCGCCAATGACGCACGCAGCGCCCCTTCGGCCAGCTCTTTGGCGGTCACACCCGGTGAGGCATACAGGGCGGCGCAACGGCGGTTACCAAAGGTGATGGTGCCGGTCTTGTCGAGCATCAGTACATGCACGTCACCCGCTGCTTCAACCGCACGGCCCGATTTGGCGATCACGTTGAGGCGCACCAGACGGTCCATACCGGCGATACCGATGGCGGACAGCAAGCCACCAATGGTGGTCGGGATCAGCGTGACCAGCAGCGCAACCAGAAACACCAGCGGCAGGCTGCCACCGGCATAGAAGGCAAACGGTTGCAGGGTCACCACCACGATCAGGAAGATCAGGGTCAGGCCGATCAGCAGAATATCCAAGGCGATTTCGTTCGGGGTTTTCTGCCGTTTGGCGCCTTCGACCAGGGCAATCATGCGGTCCAGGGTTGACTCGCCGGGGTTGGTGCTGATGCGCACCAGCAGCCAGTCCGACACCAACCGGGTGTTACCGGTGACCGCCGAGCGATCCCCACCCGACTCACGAATCACCGGCGCAGACTCGCCGGTAATCGCGGCCTCGTTGACGGCGGCAATCCCTTCGATCACCTCGCCGTCACCGGGGATCATCTCCCCGGCCTCAACGCGCACCACATCACCTTTGCGCAGGCGGGTTGCCGGCACGATTTCAAAGCTGCCCGTCGTGGTCCGGCGGCGAGCACTCAAACCCTCGCTACCGGCCTTGAGGCTGTCGGCGCGTGCTTTACCGCGGCCTTCGGCCAAGGCTTCGGCAAAGTTGGCGAACAACACGGTGAACCACAGCCAGATGGCGATTTGCACGGCCACCGCGGTGGGCACCGACGCCTCGGGCATAAAGCACAACACCGAGGTAAAAATGGCGGTCAGCTCAACCACCAGCATCACCGGCGAGCGTTTCAGCTGGCGCGGGTCGAGTTTGACAAAGGCTTGCAGCAACGCCGGGCGCCAGAGGTCGGCAAACGCCGTTTTAGGGGTTTGCGGCGCCTGGGTTTCAGGCGTAGGCGTCAATTTTGAAACAGGAGCAGGCATAGTCATGATCGTCTCCTTAGAAGCCCATAGTCAGTTGTTCAGCGATGGGACCCAGTGCCAGCGTCGGCAAGAAGGTCAGGCCGCCTACCAGCAAAATGGTCACGGTCAGCAGTGCCACAAACAACGGGCCGTGGGTCGGGAAGGTGTTTTGGCCAATCGGTGCGGTTTTCTTCATCGCCAGGCTGCCTGCCAGGGCCAGTACCGGGAGGATGTAACCGAAGCGACCGAGCAACATGCCCAGGCTCAGCATCAGGTTGTAAAACGGCGTGTTGCCACTGAGCCCGCCAAACGCCGAGCCGTTGTTGGCACTGGCCGAGGTGAAGGCGTACAAGATCTGGCTGAAACCGTGTGGGCCGGGGTTACTCACCGCCGCCACTGCACTGGGCAACACCGCCGCAATGGCGGCCAACACCAGCACACCCACCGGCATCACCAGCAGGGTCACCACCAGCAATTGCACTTCTTTGGCTTGCAGCTTTTTACCGAGGTACTCCGGGGTGCGGCCGATCATCAGGCCGGCAAGGAACACCGCGATCAGCACGTTGAGCAACATGCCGTAGAGCCCGGCACCGACACCGCCGAAGATCACTTCGCCGACCATCATGTTGACCATCGCCACCATCCCGCTCATAGGGTTGAGGCTGTCGTGCATGGCGTTCACCGAACCGTTGGAAGCGGCGGTAGTGGTCTCGGCCCACAGCACTGTGGCGGTGGTGCCGAAGCGGACTTCCTTGCCTTCCTGTGGCGCAGTGTGCTCAACCAGCGGGCTGTTCAGCGTCGGGTTGGGCTGGTACTCGGCATACAGCGCGGTGCCGCCACCGATCAGGAACAACGCCAGCATGCAGGCCATGATTGCCCGGCTTTGGCGCAAGTCTTTGACGTAATGGCCAAAGGTGAACACCAGCGCAACCGGGATCAAAATGATCGACGCCAGTTCAAACAGGTTGCTCCAGGCCGTCGGGTTCTCGAACGGGTGCGCCGAGTTGGCACCGAAGAAACCACCGCCATTGGTGCCCAGTTGCTTGATCGCAATCTGGCTGGCAGCCGGGCCCAGCGGGATCACCTGGTCGACACCTTGCATCGTCACAGCGTTGACATAGTGCGCAAAGGTTTGCGGCACGCCCTGCCACACCAGAAACACCGCCAGCACCAGGCACAATGGCAACAGGCCATACAGCGTGGCGCGGGTCATGTCCGCCCAGAAGTTACCCAGGGTTTTGGTTGAGCGGCGGCTGATACCGCGACACAGCGCAACCAGTACCGCAAGGCCGGTGGCCGCACTGACAAAGTTCTGCACGGTCAGGCCGACCATTTGGCTGAGGTAGCTGAGCGACGCTTCGCCGCTGTAACTCTGCCAGTTGGTATTGGTGACAAAGCTCACCGCCGTGTTGAATGCCAGTGTCCACTCTTGCCCCGGCAAGTGTTGCGGGTTGAGTGGCAGGTACTGTTGAAACAGCAGAATCGCGAACAGGATGACAAAGCCCGCGAGGTTAAAGGCCAGCAGCGCCAGCATGTATTTAACCCAGCTTTGCTCACTGTTCGGGTCAACCCCGGCAATGCGATAGCACACGTTTTCGACGGGCCCCAGTACCGGGGTCATCCAGGTACGCTGACCTTCCATCACTTTGTAATAAAAGCGCCCCAGCCACGGTGCTGGCAGTAATACCAGAACGAAGAAGGCCAGAATCAGCGCATAGTCATAACTGTGCATATCCGCTCCTAGTTCTGATCTGCGCGCAACAGCGCAACCAACAGATAAACGAACAGCCCCACTGCCAGCAGCAGGGACACCCCATCCAGAACGCCCATGACAACTCTCCCAAAGCGCCACCTGCCGCGTGTAGGAAGAGTGTGTGCAATGTGGGCGTAAAGGATCGAGATCGAGAGGCGTACGGGGACGTAAAGAAGGTGTAAAAAATGAATGACAGGAAGCAATTATCTCTGCGCAGGCTACCTTCTGCTCCGCAAGTTATAACGTGGTCCTGTTAGAGCAGCCGATCATACAAGCCGCCGCCAGACTGGCGGCGACCACCATTTAAGCCTGTATTTTTTGTTAAGCCTTTACTCAGGACCAAGAGCCAAATCGTTCCCAAACGGTTCCGTACCTATAGCCTCCAAAGTCGGCCCCCTGCACGACTGCTACATACACCCCGCCTTCAACCATGGGAAACATAGCACCCGCCGCGTTCTTAGAAACTAATTTTTGATATACCGCAGGACTGTTATCTATACCTTCCTTCTGCAAGCGAAAAATCGTTATCTCCACTTGAGGGAAGTCGTAAAAGCTATTTATATCCAACATTATGAAAGCGACCCTATTGGAACCAGCACCTTCAATACGTATATTTTTTATCTTAGAATTCCCAGAACTGTTTGGGTCACTAAACGCAACAATAGGAGCGGGAGCAGTTGTATTAACGCTTAACATTTTAGACTCTGAAATTTTCCCCCTGGCATCCAACGCACGAACAGTCAAGTTGAACATCTGATTCCTCGCGACGGGGATTTCAATATTATGACAACCATTAGATAATGTGTGCGGATACGCCATAAAGCCCCTTCCAAGAAAGTCAATCTGGTATTGCACCGCCCTCAAAACAGGATTAATAATCAAATGAAATTTTTCCGAAACATAGTTATACCCACTTTGCTCAAGTTCAGGAGCATAAAACGGCGCAGCATCGAGATTGTAATTTATACACTTTTCAATCAAACCATGATCAAGCTCAGAACAGACGCTCGGCTGACCAGCACTCATAGCAGGAGAACTGGTATTCGCCACAACGAGTGTTGAAATACATTCTGTGACGGCATTACAAATTAAACGCAGCGGCAACGTGGCTTTGTGTTCTTTTCCCGCAGGCACATCAGTCTTGACCCAGCCCTGCCAGCGATAAGGCCAGATTAAATCATCATCCACACATCTATCCCAACTGAGAACAATGTTTTTCCCTGGATAATCTTGGTGTATCTGCATCAAATTCAAAAGGGCCGCACGGCGCGGTATCAAGCTCGTTGATCGCAAGCCATTAACAAAAAGATCTCTCAACTGACTGTCGTTAAATTGATCCATGGGCGAGAAACAACCATGAATATGTAAAACAATAATCTCATTATTAATGATCGGCTCTGGCGCACTGTAGTAAGCATTACACCAATCGATCAGGCTCTGTACGGAGTGCAAGGAAGGCAAGTTATTGTAGTGAAAAACCCAATGCCCTTCCTTATGTTGGTAAATTCGTAAATCCAACGCCCTGATACCGGCCTCAATCTGGAATCCCCAGGGCGACCCGGTGGAATCGGACCCGTTGCTTTCATCCTGCTGACCGTCGCATTCAATCAACCCTGAGTGCTGGGTTGAAGGGATTTTTAGCTCATGCAACTTTAAAGTGCCCAGCAAGGGATGAAGGGAGGTCATCCAATGTTTTACGTCGCCATCAGTCGCGATTGTTTTTCCCGATTGCCTGTCCATTGTGCAGCCCACCTATAATATTGCGCACACACCGTAAGGCATAAAATCTTAAATAAATGTCAGCACCAGCACAACTAGCAGATCTGATAGGTATTCGTTATCCATACGTTATCAACAGCGAACCTTCAGGTACGCTTCAGTCCGTATGTTTATTGAATCGAACGGTATGAAAGCACCCTTTGTTTGCAACAGCCTTGATTACCAAGTTCTCAGGTAGAACTTGAGCTATTTATCGGCATTATCGTTGCTGCCATAAAAGACGACAGTGTGCTCCAATCAAACCAGCATTATCTCTGGCTACGCAGAGCAACGCCGGTCTTAAAAGCCTTTGCATCATGAGGTCCCGCAAACAGAAAGCCGAAAAAGTTGAAGCTCGCCCCCACGACTCTTTCGGCTCCAGACGTATTCATTAACCAATATGCAGCCGCGATCGCATGTGCGCCTGCGTTGGAGGTATGTCCCCTCTCCACGTCCGCCAAGAGGGCGCCGTAGTGGTTACCCGCAACCTGATCCAAGGGGACGCCATTAGTGTTCAAATTATGATTGACCGTCATCAACGCACGAGAAAAAGGCTGGCTCAGCGAACCTTGTGAAGCCACGTCACTAATATACTGTCTTCCAGGTGAGTCGAACGTTCGCGGCCCAGTGCCGGGTATCAACGCTCTACAGCTCAAGTCAAACACCTCTTGTGCTTGCTCAAGCACTCCAGGTGCAGTAGATCCGGTAACTGCAACTGCCGGAGGCACCCTGCGTAGCATTTTTAACCACTGGGTAAAAAATCTACCCGTTGGGTCCTGTTTGTTAACTGGGTCACCCGAGCAATACGCGTAGGCATTAATACCGCCTTTTGAAAAGGGGCTCAGCGAGTCAGGGCTGTTAAATCGCATCAGTACCGGGTTATACGCTCGATGACCATTGCCCAATAAATAATGACCGGTAATGGCTTCAGGCAATTCGCCGTTAAACCCCACAAACGCACCCGTACTGTCGAGAGACCGGGAATAACCATAAGGGCTATAGACAACGTTATTAACCGGATGCAGTGGCTTGACAAGGCTTATGGCAGAACCGGGCAAGTCGGTTGCAAATAAGGTGGCCCCTGTAGAGTCACGTTGTGCAAGCGCTTGATGATTATTGCGCAACAGCGAAGTGGCCACGTTGCCCTGAATGGCCGTTACCCACTGATCTCTCTGATAGAAACGCAACCCAACAGGCTCATCCGAACGCGTAAACGCTATATAGCGATCAAGGGGATCATAGTTAAAGCTGATGATTGAAACCGTCATGGTTTGACACTCCAGTAAATGAAACTGAAGTGTCTACCATGTGCCTATTTGGAGCACCTGACAATAGGGCCAGGTTGTATGCCCAAATATGTAAATCAATATCAGTGCGATGCGCAGATTAGCGCAGCAATGGGCTGTCCAACACACTGGAGTTCCCGTCCAGCACACTCTCGCTGAGCTGGATGAACGACGCCGTGTTCACCTTGTCCATGCGCATCAGCGCCCGGCTCACGTCATCCAGCGAACGCTTGTTGTGTGTTTGCAAGCGTATTTCGCGGTCCAGTGCCTGCAACACCGTTACCGCACGGGCCTGCATCGCCTGGTTAACGGTCGCTGCGCGCAAATGAGTGACGCCTTTACCGGCCGCATTGAGCCGATGCTGCAGGGTCTGATAACGCTCGTCGCTCATGCCGCCCGCACGGCGCAGCAGTTCAATGGCGTAGTACTCACTGAGACCGTCAACGATCCACTCATGGCCTGGCTCGGCATTTATGCCGGCAAACACTTGCACCACTTCTCGCAGTAACGGGCTGCTGCCGCTTTCGCTGACCAGCGGCAGGACGCTTGAGAGATAAATTGAGTTGTGGTCAGCCGTACTGCCTTTCCACATCGGGCTGGCCGCCCCCACGATCAACAGTTTAGGTGGGTTACGCGGGAACACGGCTTGCACTTGCGGCCACACAAACGTCAGCAAGGTGATGACATCCATGCGGTGCATGCCCTGCCCTTTTGGCGCCGACACGGTCACTTCGGTTTCACCCAAGGTGGTACGCCGGGTGCCTAGCGTGCCAGCGAGCATCCAGCCCGTAGGCCGGTCAAACACCCGGGAAGCATCGTTAATGCGAAAGCGGTTCTTACCGATACGCGGCCACGCGGTTTCAACACTTTTCCAGCCCTTGGGCAGTTCGAACTCAAGCCGCGAGACCAACTCGGTGCCGTCTTGTTGATCGAGGCTTGCAGGCGGGACCAACTGTTCACCGCGAAACAAGGCCCAGGTCGGGGTCATGAGGGTGTCGTAGCTGCCATTTTTGAGCGGGTGATTCAACTGCACGCGGTAAGTGAGGCTGACCTTGCCCGGCCCCGGATGCCAAAGGCCACGGCTGTGCTCGGGGTCCGGGGTCAATTGCCACTGTCCGTCCGCCTTGAAATCGCTGTAACTGTCGGCCCCCCCCAGGTCGAAGTCCAGGCTTCGCACCGCAGAGCCTTCAGCCAGGGTCAGGCGCACCTGCGCCTGATTGCTCTGCGGCATCAGTTGCACGAGGTAATCCAGGTCGACTTTTTTGCCCGCCCACAGCGGGCCGCTGGCGATGATCAGCAACACGCCCAAAGGCCATTTAAAACACAGCGGCATACACACTCCTTTGTACCGCTCCGGCACTTAACCGGCGCGGAAAATCAGGTGATCTTCCCAGTCGTCTTCCGGCACGCTGCCCTCGGCCAGCATGCGCCCGGATTGCGAAATGCGCTCATGATGCACGGCCTCAGGGTCTCCGCAGACCAGGTGGTGCCAGAGCGGCAAGTCCTTGCGCTCACTGACCAGCCGGTAACCGCAAGTGGGCGGCAGCCACTTGAACTCTTCAGCCTTGCCGGGTGACAACTGGATGCAATCGGGCACGCTGTCACGACGGTTGGCATAGTCGCTGCACTGGCAGGTTTTCATGTCGAGCAATTTGCAGGCGATACGGGTGTAGTAGACGCTGTTGTCCTCTTCATCTTCGAGTTTTTGCAGGCAGCACAGGCCACAGCCGTCGCACAACGACTCCCACTCCTCTTGATCGAGTTGATCGAGGGTTTTGCGGATCCAGAAGGGTTTTACGATTGCGGCCATGGCTCAAACATCAACATCAGGGAGTGGAAAAGGCCGCCAGTCTAGTGCCCAAGCTGCCGTGGGCCAAGCGCTTGTGACTGACGGCGTAACAGGACTTGTCAGCTTGCAGACATGACAGTAGTTTTGCGGCTGGTCAAATCCACTCAGGAAACTCGAATGCCAACCTCCAACCGCGTTGCCGAACACCCGATTCACGAGCAATTCACCCAGCGCTGGTCGCCGCGCGCCTTTACCGACGCAACCCTGGACAAGCCAACCCTGCTGAGCTTTTTCGAAGCGGCCCGCTGGGCCCCGTCGGCATACAACGCACAGCCTTGGCGCTTTTTGTTCGCCCTGCGCGGCACCCCTGAGTTTGAGCGTTACTTGAGCCTGCTGGTTGAGTTCAACCAGGGTTGGGCCAAGCACGCCGCGGCATTGGTGGTAATCGTGTCGAAAACCACCTTCGCCGCACCGGGCAGCACAGAAGAAAAACCTGCACCCACCCACGCCTTTGATACAGGCGCCGCGTGGGGCCAACTGGCCTTGCAAGCGCACTTGAGCGGCTGGCACACCCATGGCATGAGCGGTCTGGATTTTGAACGGGCCCGCACCGAGCTGAAGATCCCTGAGGGTTACGCGGTTCAGGCCATGGTTGCCATTGGCAAACTGGGCGACAAAGCGAGCCTGGTGGACTACCTGCAAGCCAAGGAAGTCCCAAGCCAGCGCGAGCCGTTGAGCAAGCTGGTCGCTGAAGGTGATTTCAGCCTGTAAGGGGTTTGAGGACACTGCAGCCTGTAGGAGCGAGCTTGCCTCGCGATCTTTAAAGATCAAAAGATCGCGAGGCAAGCTCGCTCCTACAGTATGAATTGAGCCTTTAATACCCGCGTTCGAAGTCCACTTCTCCACGCAGCGGCTCGCCCGCCTGGTATGCGCGCAGGTTGTCGATGAACAGTTGCACCATCATCGGCGGTGAGGTGGGTGCCGAACTGTGGCCGGTCAGCAGCAGACCCCAGGCTGTCCAGAACGGGTGTTTGGCCGGCAATGGTTCCTGACGGCAGACGTCAATGATGGCGCCGGCCAGGTGCCCCAGACGCAGCGCTTCAACCAAGTCAGCATCCACCACCGCCACACCCCGCCCGGCATTGATGAAGACGGCGTTGGGGTTGAACAGGGCAAACAGTTCGGCATCGTACAGGTCGTGGGTTTCAGGAGTGTTGGGCAACAGGTTGATCACGTAATCCATCTGGCTGACCAAACGCGGCAGATCACCTAAGGTCGCAACCTCGGTGAACGGCGCCTGTTCCCGCGCGCTGCTGGCAATGGCGTACAGCTCAACCCCGAACGGTTGCAGGAACTGCGCCACGGTCTGGCCGATATCACCTGCACCGACGATCAAGACCTTGCGCCCGACCAGGCTCTGGCCCGTGCGATTGTCCCATTTGCGCTCGACCTGGCTGACCAGCCGCGCCATCACTTCACGTTCGTGACCGAGCATGTAGGTCAGTACGTATTCGGCCATGACCTGACCAAAAATACCGACCGCACGACTCAGCCGGTAATCGCGCCCCAACCCTTCAGCAAGTAACGGGGTGATCCCGGCCCAGGTCGATTGCAGCCATTGCGGCGTGTGCCCTTGGCGCAACAGGGTGGCCATCAGGTCCGGTTGACCCAGCCACACCGGGCAGTCGGCAGCCAACTGCGCCAGTTGCGCCGAGTCGCCGCTGGTGTGCACTTGCAGTTCAGGGGCCGCTTGTTGCAAGAGTTGGGCGTACAGCGAGTAATCTTGCTCGGCAATCAGGACACGCATGCTTCTAACCTTATTAAACCATTGCCAGCCGCCGCGCCCGGGTTTGCTCCATTGCGTTCAGCCACCGGCAATCAAAGTGAGTCTGTTCTGCACCAGTGCCTTTACACAGGGTCGTTACGACGCAACAGCTCTTCAGGCAAGTGCTCGATGTATTCGTCTTCGGCCGGCGGCATTTGCAGGTGGTAGCCCTGATTGACCAGATTTTCCAGGACTTTGCCGATGTCTTCACGGGCCAGTGTGCGCTCCGGGGTCAGCACCAGGTCGAAGGCGTGCTGCGGTTTGCCAAAACCACTCAACAGGGTTTCTGGCACACGCTCCAGTGCTTCGGCTTTTAACACGTACAGGTACATGCCGTTGCGTTTTGGGCTGCGGTAGATCGAGCAAATATGTTTCAAGACGGTTCTCCAGCGTCGGCCAGGCAATCAAGCAGCGCCTGGCCCATCAGCTCACGGCGCCAACCGCGCAGTGAATCGGGCAATTGATAAGGCCCCTCGGGGTAGCCGCTTTTGAGCAGGGCTTCGAGGGTTTTCTTGCGCAGCATCAGCTCAGGCGCAATGTTCAGACGCTCAGCCTCGGCCTGACCGATGGCACGCAGGCGCTTGACCAGCGCAGCAGCCTCGACCGGCAACGGCTCAGGCACGGCCGGGGGCCATTGGTCCGGGCCCTGGCTGCTTGCCCGCTTGATCAGATCCAGCAGGAATTCGCCATCCTGACGCACCGTACGCGGGTGCATGTCTTCAATGCGCGCCAGGGCCACAAGGTTGTCTGGCTGGGTTTTGGCCAATGGCCACAGCGCATGCTCACGCACCACACGGTTGCGTGGCAGGTCCCGGGCGCGGGCTTGCAGCTCACGCCAGGCGCACACTTCGCGCAACACCGCGAGTTGCTGACGCGAGAGTTTCCAGGCCAGCTTGGCCTCTCGGTACACCTCGTAAGGGTCGACCTCACGGCGCAGGTTGGCCACCAGTTCGGCGCCGTCCTCCAGCACCCAGTTGTACTTGTCATCCGACAGGCGCGGACGCAACTGCACATACACCTCAGCCAGATGCTGGGCATCTTCAGCGGCGTAGCTGATCTGCGTTTCCGACAACGGGCGTTGCAACCAGTCAGAACGGGTTTCGCCTTTAGGCAGGTCGAGGTCGAGCACCTCTTTGACCAGCCTCGAATAACCCATCGAGAAGCCCAGGTTCAGATAGGCCGCTGCCAGTTGGGTGTCGAACAACGGCGCAGGCAAGCTGCCCGTCAGGCGCAACAGCACTTCCAGGTCTTCACTGCACGCATGCAGCACTTTAACCACCGCCGGGTTTTCCAGCAGTGCAGCCAGCGGCTGCCAGTTGTCGATGGTCAAGGGGTCAATCAGAAAAGCCCGTTCGCCGTCGCCAATTTGAATCAGCCCGGCAATCGGGTAAAAGGTGTCGACCCGCATAAATTCGGTGTCGAGGGCTATGAATGGCAAGTGTTGCCATTCGGCACAATGTTGGCCGAGGCTATCGTTGTCGCGAATCCAGTGAATATCGATGGCCACACGGCTCTCCCTTGAAGAATGGCGCGCAGTATATATCGCTACCAGGGTATTCCGAGCATCGACTCGCAATCTTGGCGACGAAAAAACCTACGCATTAAAAGGCTATGACCTTCAATACTTCGTTATTTTTTGTCAGTAACTTTATCTCCGCCCATGACTTGACGCGTTTCAACCTCTAAAATATCGCGCTTGATTTACCCCGATGGCGTCGTTACGAAATATGACGTGACAAGGTAATGAGTGAATCTGGCGTTGTGCCAGGCGCTATACCCACTAATAAAATCGAGACTGCCCTGTATGCGCATTACCCGAACACTCTCCACTGCAGCCTGCGCCCTTGCGCTGAGCACCCTTGCCAGCGTTGCCCATGCCGAGCCCTTTGCCCCCGACATTGAAGACAGCGTGCAAAAAGCCGCGAAAGCGCTGATGCAGCAGTACGAAGTGCCTGGCCTGGTCATTGCCATCAGCGACAAGGGCAAACAGCAGTTCTACAGCTTCGGCCTGGCCTCCAAAGAAACCGATGCCAGAACAACCCCCGACACGCTGTTTGAAGTCGGTTCGATCAGCAAACTGTTTACCGCCACCCTGGCGTCCTACGCGCAAGTCGAAGGCAAGCTGTCTTTCGCCGAGCCAGTCAGCCACTACCTGCCGCAGTTGCAAGGCAGTGCGTTCGGCAAAGTGCCGCTGTTGCATCTGGCAACGCACACGGCCGGGGGTTTTCCCTTGCAAGTGCCAGACAACGTAAAAAACGATGAGCAACTGCAGGATTACCTCAAACACTGGCAGCCGACTTATCAAGCCGGCACCCACAGAACCTACGCCAACCCCAGCATTGGCATGCTCGGCGTGATCGCCGCCAAGAGCTTGCAGATGCCGTTCAAGTCGGCCATGCAAAACATGCTCTACCCCGCTTTGGGCCTGAGCAGCACCTATCTGAGCGTGCCGCAGGACAAAATGCCACTGTATGCCCAAGGGTATGACAAGCAGAACCAGCCGCGCAGGCTCACCTCGGACGTGCTGGCCGACGAAGCCTATGGCGTGCGGACCAGCGCTCGCGACCTGATTCATTTCGCGCAACTGAACCTGAACACGGGCAAGCCCGCATCGGCGATCGAACGTGCCGTGCAGAACACCCACACCGGCTACTTCCAGATCGGCCCCATGACCCAGGACCTGATTTGGGAGCAATACCCTTACCCGGTCACACAGGCAGACTTGCTGGAAGGCAACTCAAACACCATGGCCTATGAGACCAACAAGGCTGTGGCGTTGAACCCGCCGCTGGCGCCACAAAAAGCCGTATGGCTTAACAAAACCGGCTCTACCTCAGGCTTTGGCGGTTACATCGCGGTCCTGCCCGACAAACAGCAGGCCGTGGTGATACTGGCCAACAAAAACTACCCCAACAGCGCCCGCGTAGAGCTGGCCTACGCGATTTTCAAGGCCCTGAACTAAGCGCCTTTGCGCAACACATAAATGCTGCCCTGTGCAAAGCCGGGCAGCACATCGTAATGCTTGAGGATGCTGAAGCCCGCCAGGGCGAACTGCGTTTCAAGCTCATGCTTGCTGATGACCACCCGCTGGCTGTCACGCTGGCGGGTGGTGCGCCCGACCGACACCGACACAATCAACGTGTCGCGGCTAACCCGAGAGAGTTCACGCAAAATGGCCAGGCGATGCTCGCTGTCACTGACGTGATGAAACAGCTGCATGCAAAAGATGCTGTCCACGGCGTTTTCAGACAAATCGATGGAAAACACCGAGCTTTTAAACAGTGTGATGCGTTTTAACAGGCTGGCGGGATGATGGGTTTGCGCATGGTCGAGCATGCCTTGCGAAGCGTCCGCCGCCAGAATGACCCGGTTGCCGTGCTCGGCCAGCAACGGCCAGAAACGCCCGACGCCGCAGGCCACATCGAACACCAGCCCCGGCTCCCCCGCCACTTTAAGTGCCCGGCGAACCAGTCGCTGCTCACGCCACCCGGCCAGACGCCGGACAAGCCCTGATGGCCGGACGGCCAGGCAGACCTGCGCATGTTCGCGGTCGTAACGCTCGGCGAACTCAAGCTCAATGGTGGAAGGCAGCTGCGATGACATGGGCCCGCGAACTCTTGTGTTTAGGGATATTCAACACAAAGGTTAAGGGGCAACCAGTGAAAAAAATGTTAGGAAAGTATGAAAAGCAGCGTGATTAAACACGCAATTCTGTAGGAGCGAGCTTGCCTCGCGATCTTTTAAACGTTCAAAAGATCGCGAGGCAAGCTCGCTCCTACAAATTGATCAGCAGCGCTGATTACGCCTGCTGCAAATACCAGCGCCAGTCCTGCTCGCCCACTTCGCCCATGAACTGGCGGTACTCGCCGTTTTTCACGGCCAGATACACCTTCAGGAACTCCGGGCCAAACGCCTCCTTGGCCCACTCCGACGCTTGCAGCGCGCGCAAGGTGGTCAGCCAGTCAGTTGGCAGCAATTCGCTGGCCTGGGCGTAGCCATTGCCTTCAATCGGCGCACCCGGATCACGCTGCTCACGGATCCCGCGATGAATACCAGCCAGAATGGCCGCAGCGGCCAGGTACGGGTTGGCGTCTGCGCCACAGATTCGGTGCTCAATGTGCCGCGAATACGCCGGGCCGCCGGGGACACGCAAACTCACGGTGCGGTTGTCCACCCCCCAGGTCGCAGCCAGCGGCGCGTAGCTGTTGCTCTGGAAACGGCGATACGAGTTGGCATTCGGGCAAAACATCAGCAACGAGTCGAGCAAAGTGCTGAGCATGCCGCCCACCGCGTGTTTGAGCAGCGGTGTCCCGGCCGGTGCTTCGCTGGCGAAGAGGTTATTGCCGTCCTTGTCGGCCAGGCTCACGTGCATGTGCAGACCGGTGCCAGCGAGGTCATCAAACGGCTTGGCCATAAAACACGCGACCATCCCGTGCTTGTGCGCCACGCCCTTGACCAGGCGTTTGTAGCGCACCGCTTCGTCCATGGCCTGCAAGGCATCGGCGCGGTGTTCAAGGGTGATTTCGACCTGCCCCGGTGCGTATTCAGATATCGCCGTGCGCGCCGGAATCCCTTGCAGTTTGCAGGCGCTGTACAAGTCCGCGAGGAACGGCTCGATTTGCTCCAGCTCACGCAGCCCGTACACCTGGGTTGCACGGGGCCGCTGACCGTCGGCATCACGGGCCGGTTGCGGGCGCCCGTTGCTGTCGCGCTGCTGATCGAGCAGGTAAAACTCCATCTCGGCCGCCATCACCGGGTAATAACCGTCAGCTTTCAGGCCATCAATAACCTTGGCCAGCAAATGCCGTGGATCGGCCACTGTGGCTGGCATGCCTTGGGTCGGGTGCATGCTGACTTGCACGGCGGCGGTGGGGATCAAACGCCACGGCATGCGTTGCAAACTGCCGCTGATCGGGTAGGCCCGGCAGTCAATATCGCCCACGTCCCACACCAGCCCGGTGTTTTCGACGTCATCGCCGTTAATGCTCAAGCCCAGAATCGTGCTCGGCAGCGGCCGCCCGCTTTCATACACCGCCAGCAACTCATCGCGGTGCAGCAACTTGCCGCGCGGCACGCCGTTGTTGTCGATGATAAACAGCTCGAACATCTCGATATCCGGGTTCAGTTCCAGAAAATCGAGGGCTTCATTCAGCGGGGCAAACGGGGTCGTAGCAGTCATGGTCATGCTCATCATTTCGTATCAGACAGGCGCACGGGCGCGCCAAGGCAACTGCGCCTTTTCAAGGCAGCAGGCAGTCAGGACTTAATGCGAAACACGAGTATCCGGCGGGCGGGCATGCCGGCAGTGGAACAGGGCCCAAAAGGCCAATTTGGAAGGGAGTGCACAACGGCTGGAGGGGCAAGGAGCAAAGTAACGGGACCGAACGCCACGCAATAGCGGTGTCTGCGACACACTGCGTCGTTCATGCGCTCCTCGCAAACCACCCATACCTTCGACCTTGGTCAACATTGAAGCCGTAGCCTCACACGACTGGGTGACCCGATGCAACACAGAGTTTCAGATATTCAGTTGCAGGCTGACTAAACATTAATCGCCCAGCCGCGCGCTAGAGAGCGGCACGGTTGTGGCACATGAACAGATTTTCATCGAACGTTTTAAAAACCGGCAAGGTCGGATGCAGTGTCTATCCTGCTTGGGCAAAGGTAACCCAAGCCATCTTTTATCTGACTTTGAGAGGCGTCCTCCGTGTCCATAACAGTAGCCGATTTCATCACCGAGACTTTTCAGCAAGCCGGCGTTAAACGTGTGTATGGCGTGGTCGGCGATTCTTTGAACGGCTTTACCGACTCGCTGCGCCGCCAGGAGCAGATCAAGTGGATTCACATGCGCAACGAAGAGGCCGCAGCCTTTGCCGCAGGCGCTGAAGCGCATCTGACCGGCGAACTGGCGGTGTGTGCCGGCAGTTGCGGGCCCGGCAACCTGCATTTGATCAACGGCCTGTTCGACGCCCATCGCAGCGGTGTGCCGGTGCTGGCGCTGGCCGCGCACATTCCGGGCAGCGAAATCGGCATTGACTACTTTCAGGCCACGCACCCCGAGAGCTTGTTCAAGGAGTGCAGCCACTACGTGGAACTGGTCTCGCGCCCCGAGCAACTGCCGCAAATTCTGGAGCGCGCCATGCGCATCGCCATCGCCAAACGCGGCGTGGCGGTGGTGGTGATTCCGGGGGACGTGGCGCTACAGCAAACCGAAGCGAAAGTACCGAACTGGCTTACCCCGACTCAGCCGCTGGTGCGCCCCAGCGACAGCGATATCGATGAGTTGGCAGCCTTTTTGAATGACGGCAAAAAAGTCACCCTGCTGTGCGGCGCCGGCTGCGTCGATGCCCACACCGAAATCCTCGCCCTGGCCGAACGCCTGAACGCACCCATCGTGCATGCGTTGCGCGGCAAGGAGCATGTGGAGTACGACAACCCGTATGACGTCGGCATGACCGGGCTGATCGGTTTTGCATCGGGTTATCTGGCCATGAAAAACTGCGACACGCTGCTGATGCTCGGTACCAATTTCCCTTATCGGCAGTTCTACCCGGAGCACGGCCACATCGCGCAGATCGACCTGCGCCCCGAAGCGCTGGGCAATCGCTGCGGCCTGGAGTTGGGGCTTCTTGGCGATGTGAAGCTGACGTTACAGGCCGTGCTGCCCAAGCTGGCGCAAAACCCGGATCGCGATCACCTTGAATCAGCCCTCAAAGATTACAAAAAAGCCCGTCAGGACCTAGACGCCCTGGCTGAAAGCGGCCCCAACAGCGACATCATCCACCCGCAATACTTGAACCGTCTGGTCAGCGAGCTGGCGGCAGAAGATGCGATTTTCACCTGTGATGTCGGCACCCCGACCGCATGGGCCGCCCGTTACCTGAAAATGAACGGCCAGCGCCGCTTGGTCGGCTCTTTCAACCACGGCTCGATGGCCAACGCCATGTTGCAAGCCATCGGCGCGCAAGCGACCTTCCCTTACCGCCAAGTGATTTCCATGTCGGGCGATGGCGGTTTTACCATGATGATGGGCGACTTCTTGACCCTCAATCAGGTGGGTTTGCCGGTCAAAGTCATTGTGCTGAACAACGGCACTCTGGGCTTTGTTGAAATGGAAATGAAGGCGGCCGGTTTCCCGGACGTGGGCTGCGACCTGGACAACCCCAACTTTGCCGCGATGGCCGAAGCCATGGGCGTCAAAGGGATTCGCGTCGAGCACCCTTCGCAGCTGGAAGCCGCATTGCGTGAAGCCTTCAGCCATGACGGCCCGGTGCTGGTGGACGTGGTCAGCGCCCGCCAGGAACTGGTGATGCCACCGACCAAAACCTTCGAACAAGCCAAGGGCTTTAGCCTGTTCATGCTTAAAACCGTGATGGATGGCCGCGCCAAGGAGTTGATTGATCTGGCCAAGGTCAATCTGTTGCGCTGAACGGAACAGCGGCGCCTGAGGGCGCCGCTGCTCAGGCTTAAAAAATACCCCGGTAAATCGCTTCAACCTCCTGCTCGTTCATGTCGCACGGGTTGCTGTCGATCAAGCGACGAATGCCCACCACCACCTCGCTGGCCATGACCGCCAGTGACGGCTCATCCACCTTCAACTCAGACAAACGCAGCTCCAGGCCGCTGTCCTCGACCAGGCTTTCGATGGCTCGCACAAAGGCTTCTGCGGCGCTGGCTTCGTCGGCAAAATGCTCGCCCGGCAACAGGTGCGCCGCCAGCTCGGCGTATTGGCGCTGAGCCGCTGCCAGGTTAAAGCGGAGCACCGGGGCCATGACCAAAGCGTTGGCGTGGCCGTGGGGGATGTGAAAGCGCGCACCCAGCGGATACGCCAGGGCGTGAATCGCCGCCACCGACGCATTGACGAACGCCATGCCCGCCATCAACGACCCTTGCAGCATGGCCGTACGCGCTGGCAGGTCCGTGCCGTCAGCCAGCACTTTGCGCAGGTTACTGCCCAGCAAGCTCAACGCGGCCGTGGCCAGACCATCGGAAATCGGGTTTTTCCGGGTGCGGCTGGTGTAGGCCTCAATCGCATGCACCATGGCGTCCAGCCCCGTGGCCGCCGTCACTTTGGGCGGCAGGCCCAAGGTCAACAACGGATCGAGAATGGCCACGTCCGGCAGCAGTTGCGGCGAATAGACCGCCTGTTTTTTATTCTGCGGATCGGTGATCACCGACACCCACGTCACCTCCGAACCGGTGCCTGAGGTGGTCGGCATCAGCACCAACGGTACCCGTTTGCCACGGGCTTTGTCGGTGCCGTAGAGGTTTTCCAGCGGCTGCTCGCTGTTGGTCAGCAGAGCGACCAGCTTGGCGGCGTCCAGTGAACTGCCACCGCCCAGGCCCAGCACGCCGTCGGCCTGGAATGCCTTGGCCTGGCGGGCGGCTTGCTCGACCACGGCTGAAGACGGGTCCGGCGTGACGTGATCAAACACCGCCACTGCGCACCCGGCCGCTTCGAGTACCGCTTGTGCACGGCCGGTAAAGCCGAGGCTGACAATCCCCGGATCGCACACCAGCAGCACCCGCTGTGCCCCCAGGCCACGGAATACATAGCCAAGTTCTTGCAGTGCCCCGGCTTCGCAAATGATGCGCGGCACGCTTCTGAATTCATGGTTCATCGCTGACTCCTGTTAACTGATGAATGCACTGCCTCGCGATCTTTTGATCGTTTAAAAGATCGCGAGGCAAGCTCGCTCCTACAGGGCCCGGCGTTTACAACACCGAGGTGTAGAGGGCGTGGATGTCGTCGCGGTCAAGCGGGCGGGGGTTGTTGATCAGCAGACGCTCGATTTTCAAGGCGTCATCGGTTAGCTGATTGATGTCTGATTCGGTGACACCCACTTCGCTCAGGCGCTGGGCAAACGGCATGCGCGCCACCAGCCGGGTCATAGAGTCGATAAAGCCGTCGCACGCCTCGCGGGGGCTGGCGAAGCGCTGCCCCGGTAACACCGCACTGGCCAATTGCGCGTACAAGGCTTCGGCGGCCGGGCGGTTGAAGTTCAACACCGGCACCAGCACCAAGGCATTGCTCAAGCCGTGGGGCACATGGAAATGTCCGCCCAGCGGATACGCCAGTGCATGCACCGCTGCCACCGGCGCGTTGGCGAAGGCCATGCCCGCCAACATTGAGCCCAGCAACATGTTCGAACGCGCCTGCAAATCACCGGGCTCGGCCAGCACGCGGTCCATGTTGGCCGCCAGCAAGGTCAATGCCTGTACCGCCAAGCCATCCGACAGCACGTTCTTTTTGTGCGCGCTGGTGTAGGACTCGATGGCATGAACCATGGCATCCACACCGGTCATGGCGCTGACAGCGGCGGGCAAGCCGACCGTCAGCCGCGCATCGAGCAACGCGATATCGGGGTACAGCAGCGGGCTGACCACGCCCTTTTTCTCGTGGCTCGGGGTGGTGACAATGGCCACCGCCGTGACTTCCGACCCTGTGCCTGCGGTGGTCGGAACCTGGATCAGCGGCAAGCGCGGGCCTTTGGCCAGGCCGATGCCGTAGATGTCCTCCAGCCGTTGATCGTGGCCGCAGAGCAAGGCCACCAGTTTGGCGATGTCCAGCGAGCTGCCGCCACCCAGGCCGATGACCGCCTGCGCGCGGCATTCGCGCGCCAC
>NZ_WIVR01000051.1:0-38579 GCF_009600525.1 Pseudomonas sp. FSL R10-1350 | reverse complement strand
GTCGAGCTGCTCACCGGCTCTGCCTGTGCAGCCGCCACCGGCACCCAAAAAATTGCCGCGGCCTTGCTCGACCGCCGCGCCGGTACGCTCAACCCCATGGCCTACACCTCGGGGCTGGCAAAAGCCGCCAGTGATCTGGGCGGGCGCCTGTTTGATCATTCGCCGGTCACCGGGCTGGAACGCCAGGGCGCGCGCTGGTCGGTGCAAACGGCACGCGGAGCGGTCAGCGCTGAACAGGTGGTGCTGGCCTCCAACGCCTACACCGAAGGCGAATGGACTGACCTGCGGCGTAACTTTTTCCCCGGTTATTACTACCAGGTGGCTTCAAAACCCCTGACCGATGACAGTGCCAAAAGCATCTTGCCCGGCGGCCAAGGGTCGTGGGATACGCGCCAGGTGCTCAGCAGCATTCGCCGCGACGCCGAGGGCCGCTTATTGCTCGGCAGCCTGGGCAACGGCAATCAAAAACCCGCCTGGTTCTTGAAGGCTTGGGCTGACCGCGTGCAACAGCATTACTTCCCGTCGTTGAAAGGCGTGGAGTGGGAGTGCACCTGGACCGGCTGCATCGCCTTCACCCCTGATCACTTGATGCGTTTATTCGAGCCCGCGCCCGGTTTAGTGGCGGTCACAGGCTATAACGGTCGCGGCGTGACCACCGGCACTGTGGTGGGCAAAGCGTTCGCAGACTACCTGTGTCACGGCGATGCCAACGCGCTGCCAATTCCTTTTTCGGCCATGCAATCAGTGCCGCATGCGGGCTTGCGCAGCTGTTTGTATGAGGCGGGATTCTCGCTTTATCACGCTGGCCAATGCCTGAGAATTGTTATCTAAGCGTGATATTTAATCGCCAGCACGACGTTTGCGCGAACAGCGACTAGCCTCAGGTGGTGCGCCATGTAGCAGTGATGCACCGCGAGTGTGCAGATCGGTGACGCGATGGGTTACAAGGAGAATGCCAAGGCTGGCGCAACCCGGTTGCAACGTGTGTTGAGCCTGGTGGCGCTTTAAACACATAAACGGTTTTACCTTCCTCGGTTTAGACGGTTGCACGCCCAATGAAAAAGGGCCCGAAACAGTCGACATAACAATAAAACAACGGCTTTTCCCAGAATAAAAAACCAATGGCACGCGCCTTGCTCAGCGCTTTATGTGAAGTCGCAGTGCCAACTAAAAAAACTCAGGAGCACCACCTCATGTCGCAGACGTTCTACAAGAAAGGTTTTCTGGCTCTCGCGGTAGCGGCCGCGTTGGGCGTTTCTTCGTTTGTTCAGGCCGATGTGAAAATCGGTGTAGCGGGGCCGATGACCGGCGCCAACGCGGCATTTGGCGAGCAATACATGACCGGGGCGAAGGCGGCGGCTGAGGTTATAAACGCCAAGGGCGGGATCAACGGCGAGAAAATCGTCCTGGTGGCCGGTGACGATGCTTGCGAGCCCAAACAGGCAGTGGCGGTGGCCAACCGGTTGGTCGATCAGGACAAGGTCGCCGGGGTGATCGGCCATTTCTGCTCCTCCAACACCATTCCGGCGTCTGAGGTGTACGCCGACGCGGGCGTGATCATGATCACGCCGGGCTCCACCAACCCGCAGGTGACTGAGCGTGGCCTGGACGCGGTGTTCCGCATGTGCGGGCGTGATGACCAGCAAGGCATTGTGGCCGGGGACTACATTGTCGATGTGCTCAAGGGCAAGAAGGTCGCGGTCATCAACGACAAGGACACCTACGGTAAAGGCCTGGCTGACGCCACTAGCGCGCAGTTGACCAAGCGCGGCGTCAAGCCGGTGCTTGAAGAGGGCCTGACCCGTGGCGAGAAAGACTTCAGCGCCCTGGTCACCAAAATCCGCGCGTCCGGCGCCGACGTCGTTTATTTCGGCGGTCTGCACCCGGAAGCCGGCCCGCTGGTGCGTCAACTGCGTGAAGCGGGCCTCAAGGACGTGAAGTTCATGTCTGACGATGGCGTGGTCACCGACGAACTGGTCTCCACCGCAGGCGGCAAACAGTACGTTGACGGCGTGTACATGACCTTCGGCGCCGACCCGCGCCTGCTGCCGGACAGCAAGGCCGTGGTCGAAGAGTTCCGTAAAGCCGGCAAAGAGCCAGAAGGCTACACCCTGTACGCCTACGCTTCCCTCCAGGCCCTGGCGGATGCCTTCAATGGCGCCAAATCCAACAAAGGTGAAGACGCCGCCAAGTGGCTCAAGGCCAACCCTGTTGCCACCGTCATGGGCAAGAAAGAGTGGGACGCCAAAGGCGACCTCAAAGTCTCTGACTACGTGGTTTACCAGTGGGACAAAGACGGCAAGTACCACCAACTGGAACAGCAGAAGTGAGATGAGCTGCTCGCTTGAACGGCGCTTTGCGTCCGTTCAGGCGGGAATGAGTCTGCACAACCTGCCTTTTTTCCAGGAGCTGCGTAAACCGCACCACCCAGGTTAATACCTGTCAGTTAAGCGAACGCTGTTTTAAATGCAGCAAAAAACCTGTGGGAGCCTGGCTTGCCAGCGATACAGGCGATGCGGTCTTTGTGTTGAACCGCGTCGATACCATCGCGGGCAAGCCCGCTCCCACAGGTGATACGCGTTAACGGGCCGGCATCAACCATCAGGCCGCTTTTGGCGGTGTGGCGGGCGCGAGTTTGCGCAATCGCTCAACTGCGTGAGATTGCGTTATGGACGGTATTTTCCTGCAGCAACTGCTGAACGGCCTGACCCTCGGGTCTGTCTACGGCCTGATCGCCATCGGCTACACAATGGTCTACGGCATCATCGGCATGATCAACTTCGCCCACGGCGAGGTGTACATGATTTCCGCTTACCTCGCGGCAATCAGTCTGGCTCTGCTGGCGTACTTCGGTATCGAATCCTTCCCATTACTGATGTTGGGCACCCTGATCTTCACCGTGGTGGTCACCGGCGTGTATGGCTGGGTGATCGAACGCGTGGCCTACAAACCGCTGCGCAACTCGACCCGGCTGGCGCCGCTGATCAGCGCCATCGGCATTTCGCTGATCCTGCAAAACTACGTGCAAATCGCCCAAGGCTCGCGCCAACAGGGCGTACCGACGCTGCTGAGCGGCGCCTGGCGCGTCGATATCGGCACCGGCTTTGTGCAACTCACCTACACCAAAGTCTTCATCCTGATCGCCGCGTTTGTCGGCATGGGCTTGCTGACCTACATCATCAAGTACACCAAGCTGGGCCGCATGTGCCGGGCCACGCAACAAGACCGCAAAATGGCCTCGATTCTGGGGATCAACACCGACCGGGTCATTTCCTACGTGTTCGTCATCGGCGCCGCCATGGCCGCGCTGGCCGGTGTACTGATCACCATGAACTACGGCACGTTCGACTTTTATGCCGGCTTCATCATTGGCATCAAAGCGTTTACCGCTGCGGTACTCGGCGGGATCGGATCACTGCCCGGCGCCATGCTCGGCGGGATCATCCTGGGGGTATCCGAGTCACTTTTTGCCGGGTTGATTAACTCGGACTACAAGGACGTGTTCAGCTTCTCACTGCTGGTGGTGATTCTGATTTTCCGTCCCCAAGGCCTGCTGGGTCGTCCTCTCGTGGCGAAGGTGTAAGTATGTCTGCAGCCATTAATAAACCGATTGATATCAAAAAGAGCGTCGTCGATTCGATCCTCGCGGGGTTGATCTCACTGATTGTGTTCGGGCCGATCGTTGGGGTCGTGCTCGACGGCTACAGCTTTAACCTGCAACCGGCGCGCGTTGGCTGGCTGGTGGCAATTGTGATGGTCGGGCGCTTTGCCCTGAGCCTGTTCCTGCAAACCTCCCGTGGCCTGAAGATTCTTCACGGGTTTGAATCCACTGGTTCAGGCGTGCACGTGTTGCCGCCAGACTACAAATCGCGGCTGCGCTGGATCATCCCGCTGCTCATCGTGATTGCCATCGTGTTCCCGTTCTTCGCCAATAAATACATTTTGACCGTGGTAATTCTGGGGCTGATCTACGTGTTGCTGGGCCTTGGGCTGAACATCGTGGTGGGCCTGGCGGGGTTGCTCGACCTGGGTTACGTGGCGTTCTATGCCATTGGTGCCTACGGCCTGGCGCTGGGGTATCAGTACCTGGGGCTGGGTTTTTGGTCGGTGCTGCCGCTGGCGGCGATTGCGGCGGCGCTGGCGGGGTGCATTCTCGGGTTTCCGGTGCTGCGCATGCACGGCGACTACCTGGCCATCGTGACCCTGGGCTTTGGTGAAATCATTCGCCTGGTGCTCAACAACTGGCTGTCGTTTACCGGCGGGCCCAACGGCATGCCGGTGCCATCGCCGACCTTTATGGGCCTGGAATTTGGTCGGGTGGCCAAAGAGGGCGGGATACCGTTCCACCAGTTCTTCGGGCTGGACTACAACCCCAACGTCAAATTCCTGTTTATCTACATCGTGCTGTTTTTGGTGGTGCTGCTGGTGCTCTACATCAAGCACCGCCTGACCCGCATGCCGATTGGCCGGGCGTGGGAAGCACTGCGCGAAGACGAAATCGCCTGCCGCGCCATGGGCCTGAACCACGTGCTGGTCAAGCTCTCTGCGTTCACCCTGGGGGCATCGACCGCAGGCCTGGCCGGGGTGTTTTTCGCCAGTTACCAAGGCTTCGTCAACCCCTCCTCGTTCACCTTCTTTGAGTCGGCGCTGATCCTCGCGATTGTGGTGCTCGGCGGCATGGGCTCGACAGTGGGCGTGGTGATTGCCGCGTTCGTCCTGACCGTGGCCCCGGAACTGCTGCGCAGCTTTGCCGAATACCGCGTGTTGCTGTTCGGCGTGTTGATGGTGCTGATGATGATCTGGCGCCCGCGTGGCCTGATCCGTATCAGCCGTGTCGGGGTAACACCGCGTAAAGGAGTGGCGCCATGAGCAAGCATTTGATGGACAAAGACGTGGTGCTCTCGGTCGACAAACTGATGATGCATTTTGGTGGGATCAAAGCCCTGAGTGACGTCAGCCTCAAGGTCAAACGTAACTCGATCTTTGCCTTGATCGGCCCGAACGGCGCGGGCAAAACCACGGTGTTCAACTGCCTGACCGGGTTTTACAAAGCCACAGGCGGCAAGATCGAAATCACCGCCCGTGGCGCCCACACCAACGTGATCAAACTGTTGGGCGAGCCGTTCAAGCTCAGCGACTTTGTTTCACCCAAGACCTTTGCCAGCCGTCTGTTCTACAAAATGTTCGGCGGCACCCATTTGGTTAACCGCGCAGGGCTGGCCCGTACCTTCCAGAACATTCGCCTGTTCAAGGAAATGTCCGTGCTGGAAAACCTGCTGGTGGCGCAGCACATGTGGGTCAATCGCAACCTGCTGGCGGGCATCCTCAACACCAAGGGTTACCGTAAATCCGAAAGCGATGCCCTCGACCATGCGTTTTACTGGCTGGAAGTGGTTGATCTGGTCGACTGCGCCAACCGGCTGGCCGGTGAATTGTCGTACGGCCAGCAGCGGCGCCTGGAAATCGCCAGGGCCATGTGCACGCGGCCGCAAATCATTTGCCTCGATGAGCCCGCTGCCGGGCTCAACCCCCAGGAAACCGAAGCCTTGAGCGCGATGATTCGCCTGCTGCGCGATGAACACGACCTGACGGTGGTCCTGATTGAGCACGACATGGGCATGGTCATGAGCATTTCTGATCACATCGTGGTGCTCGACCACGGCAACGTGATCGCCGAGGGCGGGCCGGAAGCGATCCGCAACGACCCCAAAGTGATTGCAGCCTATCTGGGTGCTGACGAAGAGGAGCTGATATGACGAGCACGATCCTCGAACTCAAGGAACTGGATGTGCATTACGGGCCGATTCAGGCCCTGAAAAAAGTCTCGCTGCACATTGAAGAGGGCGAAACCGTAAGCCTGATCGGCTCCAACGGCGCGGGCAAGTCGACGCTGCTGATGTCGATCTTTGGTCAACCCCGCGCCAGCGGCGGGCAGATTCTGTACCGGGGCGTGGACATCACCCAGAAGTCCTCGCACTACATCGCCTCCAACGGCATTGCCCAATCGCCAGAAGGGCGGCGCGTGTTTCCGGACATGACCGTGGAAGAAAACCTGCTGATGGGCACCATCCCCATTGGTGACAAGCACGCCAGCGAAGACATGCAGCGCATGTTCGAGCTGTTTCCGCGGCTCAAGGAGCGGCGCACCCAGCGGGCCATGACCATGTCGGGCGGCGAGCAGCAAATGCTCGCCATCGCCCGGGCGTTGATGAGCCGGCCCAAGTTGCTGTTGCTGGATGAACCGAGCCTGGGGCTGGCGCCGATTGTGGTGAAACAGATCTTTGCCACCCTGCGAGAACTGGCCAAGACCGGCATGACCATCTTTCTGGTGGAGCAAAACGCCAACCACGCCTTGCGTTTATCCGACCGCGCCTACGTGATGGTCAACGGCGAAATTCGCCTGACCGGCACCGGCAAGGACCTGCTGAGCAACGAAGAAGTGCGCAACGCTTATCTGGGCGGGCATTAAGCAACCCTACCTCACTGTAGGAGCGAGCTTGCCTCGCGATCTTTTGATGTTTTAAAAGATCGCGAGGCAAGCTCGCTCCTACAGGGTTGCCGCAAATTGTGGAAAACAATATTGCAACCCTACTAAAGCGCGACATATAGACGCGATAAATCCCTGTTTTGTCATCATTTTGACTTGTCCCCGTTTGCTGTGGAGGCGGCTGTGGGTAACGTGGGAGTAGTTGTCTGAAGCCCACGTTCTATAAGGCTTTCAGCGCTGTGATTGTTTTTTGATCAGCGGTTTTTGCTGGATGTGCTGCGTAATTTGTCAACAGGTTTATTGGCATATGCGGTGTTTTAAAATGCTGTCACCAACCTGTGGATAAGTCTGTGATTAAACTCTGGAAAGAACGCGGCAGACGGCGTACTGACTGGCTTCTGGCTATCGTTGTGCTGTAACGGTTCTGCACTCTTTTGGGGCGTTTGCATGCCGGGTGTGTGCAGGTCAAGTTAAAAACACTTCAAGCGGCGCTACAGGCCTTGTGCACAAAGGCTTTTGCGCCATTCGAGTTGCCCCCAAAGACTGTGGGCGGGCCTGTGGATAAGATGAGTGTAAACAGCGCCAGCCTATACGGGCCGTGGCCTGCAAAGGTTTGGTTGTTTTTTGTACAAATTCTTGGCCTTGCTGCTGACTCTTGAGCCGGGCATTCTGCTGTGGACCTTATTTCAACGGCGGCCCAAGCCCGCCAGCCAAGGAGAACACGATGACTTCCACGTTGTTTATTACCGGCGCTACCTCCGGATTTGGTGAGGCGTGTGCGCGCAAATTTGCCCAAGCCGGCTGGAAACTGGTCCTGACTGGCCGCCGCGAAGAGCGCCTGAACGCGCTGTGCGAAGAACTGTCCCAACACACCGAAGTGCATGGGCTGGTGGTGGACGTGCGTGACCGTGCCGCCATGGAGCACGCCATTGCCAATCTGCCGCCTTCGTTCAGCAAGCTGCGCGGACTTATCAACAACGCGGGTCTGGCCCTGGGCACAGACCCGGCGCCCAAGTGCGACCTCGACGATTGGGAAACCATGGTCGACACCAACATCAAGGGCCTGATCTACACCACCCGCCTGCTGCTGCCGCGCCTGATCGCCTACGGCCGGGGTGCCGGTATCGTCAACTTGGGCTCCGTGGCGGGCAGCTACCCGTACCCGGGCAGCCACGTCTACGGCGGCACCAAAGCGTTCGTGAAACAGTTCTCGCTGAACCTGCGCTGCGATTTGCAGAGCACCGGCGTTCGCGTCAGCAACGTTGAACCAGGCCTGTGTGAAAGCGAGTTCTCGCTGGTGCGTTTTGCCGGTGACCAGGCGCGTTACGACGCCACCTACCAAGGGGCCGAGCCGATCCAGCCGCAAGACATTGCCGAGACGATTTTCTGGGTGCTCAACACCCCGGCGCACATCAATATCAACCGTCTGGAACTGATGCCGGTCACCCAGTCGTGGAGCGGTTTTGCCATCGAGCGCCGCGCCAAGGAGTAAACTGGCGCCTGCCAGCCTACCCGCGACCTCCCAAAGAGGTCGCATTCAACCGGGCTGAAAGGAGTTTTTGTGAGTAACCGTGGTGAGCAGCAACTGCTCAAACAATCAACCGTTCTAATGTTCGCGGTGGCCATTGCCGGCATCGTGACCGGCTTCGTTTCGGGGTCGCAATCCATCTTGTTCGATGGCTTTTTCTCGCTGATCGCGACCTTCATCAAAGTGCTGATGCTGATAACCGCGCAGCTGATCGCCAAAGAAAGTAACCAACGTTTCCAGTTCGGCTTCTGGCACCTTGAGCCCATGGTGCTGCTGATCGAAGGCAGCTTTTTGCTGTTGATCGCGATCTACGCCTTTCTCAACGGCGTGTTCGGCATCATCAATGGCGGGCGCGATATTGAGCTGGGGTTGGTGATCGTCTACGCGGCGGTGTTTACCGTTGTCGAATTCGGCTACTACTTCTGGATCCGCCACAAAAACCGCACCCTCAAATCAACCTTGATCCAGTTCGACAACATCAGTTGGCTGGTCGACGCCATGTTGTCGGCGGGGCTGTTGATAAGTTTCGTCACCGCTTTGGTGCTCAAGCAGCAAGGTTATGCCCAGTGGGCGGCGTACGTGGACCCGGCGATCTTGATCTTGCTGGCGCTCAGCATGCTTGCACCGGCGTTAAAAATCCTCCGGCCTGCTTTGCGCGACGTACTGGGCATCGCCCCGGACGCGCTGGATGACAAAGTACGTGATGTGCTCGAAGACGTCTCGGCGCGGCATGGTTTTGAAGGCTACAAAACCTACGTGCAAAAACACGGGCGGGCGCGTTTTATCGAGATCCACATTGTGTTGCCGGCGGGTTATCCACTGGCCGGGGTGCAGACTCTGGATGCACTGCGTGAAGAAATCTCGGGCATGCTGGGCACGGCTGACAGCGCACGCTGGCTGACCATCAGCTTTACCGGGGATCGCAAGTGGATTGCGTAACCTGAGTTTGATGATCTTTTAATGTGGGAGCGGGCTTGCTCGCGATGAAATCAGCGTGGTCTGTCTGACAAACCGCGTCGTTCGCATCGCGAGCAAGCCCGCTCCCACAGGGTGAAGTGTCAGCTTATGTACTGCGCCAACCCGCTGTAGCAGGTGGCCAGGTGATACGGCGTGGTCGACGGCATGTCTTCGCGGCTGACGTTGCCCTGGCCGTCGCGGCACTCGTACCAGCCGCCTGTGTATAAAAAGCGCTGCTGCAATGCCAGCAATTGGCGCTGCACACGCTCGGCGCCCTCTGGGCGCAAGGTCAGGGCGCGCAGGTACTCGGCCTGAGCCCAGATGCGCTGGGTGCCATCACGCAGGGTTCCGTCCGGTGCCAGCATGCCGCACACCGCGCCGGTCTGCGGGTCTACGCCGACCTGCTCGGCAAAGCCAAACGCGCGGTCCAGCGAGTCATGCAAGGCGGTGCCGCGCAGCAGCGGCGACGAGGCCAGCAAAAACAACCATTCAAACTGATGCCCTGGCTCAAACCAGTTATCCACAGCACCGCGTGGCTTCTCCAGCATCACGTTATGCACAGGCTCGATAAAGTGCTGTTGCATGCCGTCGGTCAGTGCCAGCAGGGCGCTTTTAACCGTTGGGTCTTCGCGCACCGACAGCGTCGCCAAAAAGGCTTCGGCCAGGTGCATCAACGGGTTCTGCAACGGCCCGCTGCCCAGTGACGACCAGTCTTGCTCAAGGCTGGCTTCGTACAAGCCGTTGCCCGTGCTGAACTGCTCAAGCACCACTTGCAGGGCGGCATTGAGCACCGACTCCACCAGCGGCTCACGCACTTTGGCCCAGTAATGGGCGCAGGCGAAGATGATGAAGGCGTGGGTGTACAGGTCTTTGCGTTGATCCAGCGGCGCGCCGTGGGGGTCGATGCTGTAGAACCAGCCGCCGTGTTCGGCATCGTGAAAGTGACTCTGCAACGAACGGAACAGCGCCTCCGCGCGCTCGGCGGCGGCCGGGAATGCCGGGTCGTCGATCAGGCTGGCAAACACATACAACTGGCGTGCACAGGCCATGGCGCGATAGCGCTGGGGCGGCAGCGGTTGATGGGCGGGGCTGAGGGCCTCGTAAGGCAGTGCCAGTTCGGCGTTCCAGCCGGGGCCTTGCCACAGCGGCACGATGACCTGACGGAAATGTGCTTGCACGGCCGCAAAGGTTGCGGTCAGTTCAGGCGAAAAGGCGGAGTTGGCTACATCAGGCATCGGCGGACGTCGTCACGGCTGGGGCGTTTGCGCGACATGATACACCGTGAGCCTGAACTCTGTAGGAGCGAGCTTGCCTCGCGATCTTTTCAACGATCAAAAGATCGCGAGGCAAGCTCGCTCCTACACAGGGTTTAAGACACCAGCAGGCCCTGTTTCTCGATAAACGCCACGATGGTGTCCAGGCCGTGCCCGGTCTTCTGGTTGCTGAACACAAACGGCTTGCCGTTGCGCATGCGCGTGGTGTCGCTGTTCATCAGCTCCAGCGACGCACCCACCAACGGCGCGAGGTCGATTTTGTTGATCACCAGCAAGTCAGACTTGCAGATCCCCGGCCCGCCCTTGCGCGGTAACTTGTCTCCGGCCGACACGTCGATCACGTAGATGGTCAGGTCCGACAGCTCCGGGCTGAAGGTGGCGGACAAGTTATCCCCACCCGATTCCACCAGAATCAGATCCAGCCCCGGAAAACGCCGGTTCAACTGGTCCACCGCTTCGAGGTTGATCGAGGCGTCTTCGCGGATGGCCGTGTGCGGGCAACCGCCGGTTTCGACACCGATGATGCGCTCCGGCGCCAACGCCTCGTTGCGCACCAGAAAATCAGCGTCTTCGCGGGTGTAAATGTCGTTGGTGACCACCGCCAGGTTGTATTTGTCGCGCAGCGCCAGGCACAGGG
This sequence comes from Pseudomonas sp. FSL R10-1350, assembly GCF_009600525.1. Taxonomy (NCBI): domain Bacteria; kingdom Pseudomonadati; phylum Pseudomonadota; class Gammaproteobacteria; order Pseudomonadales; family Pseudomonadaceae; genus Pseudomonas; species Pseudomonas sp. FSL R10-1350. The sequence continues at coordinate 27,696 of NZ_WIVR01000051.1, read as the reverse complement.
CCAGGGTCAGCGCCGTTTTGCCGGAGCCCACCGGGCCACCGATGCCGACACGCAAAGGGTGTGTGTTCATTACATTCTCCTAGGAACGAAACAGGCGGCTGTACTGGCGCTCGTGGGCCATGCTTGCCAAAGACAGGCCGAAAGCGGCGCTGCCCAAGTGGGATAAATCGAGAGAGCTGGCGTGCTGCTGGGCTTGCTGCAATGTCGGCGACAGCTCGCTGGTCATGCGCTGAGCCGCTTGCTGGCCCAGCGGCAAGGTTTTCATCAGCACCGCCAATTGGTTTTCCAGCCAGCTCCACAGCCAGGCGGCGAGGGCGTCTTGTGGGCTGATGCCCCAGGCGCGCGCGGCCAATGCCCAGCCAAGGGCCAGATGCGGCTCGTGTTGTTGTGCGAGAAACAGCCGGGCGGGGTCGTCCAGCTCGGGCAGGCCGTTGAGCAATTGCTGCAACGAGTAGCCCATTTGCCGGCTTTCCTGGTGCAGCTCGCGGGTTTCACGGCTGGCGCGGTGCTCGTCGCAAAAACGCTGCAAGGCGCTCCAGTCCTGGTCGGCGGCGGCCTGACAATGGGCCAGCAACAGCGGCGCTTCAAAGCGCGCAAGGTTGAGCAGCAACTGATCACGGATCCACCGTGCCGCCGTGATCGGGTCGTTGACGCGGCCATCGTCCACGGCCATTTCCAGCCCTTGGGAATAGCTGTAGCCGCCAATCGGCAACTGCGGGCTGGCCAGGCGCAACAGCGCCCATGCCGGACTCACAAACGCACACCAAACTGATGCAGGCGCGGCGCGTAGTTGAAGTCTTCTTCGCCCGCCCGTGAATGGTGATGCCCGCCGCCGTAGGCGCCATGTTCTGGCTGGAACGGTGCTTCAATAGATTCGGTGGTCGCGCCCAGTTGATCGAGCATGGCCTTGAGGACGTAATCGTCGAGCAGGCGCAGCCAGCCATCACCGACTTGCAAGGCCACGTGGCGGTTGCCCAGGTGATAAGCGGCGCGGGTCAGTTCAAAGGCGTTGGGGCAGGTGACGTGCAGCAGTTTTTCGGGGCTGGCGCACACGCGCACGATGCGCCCGTCCTGCGCTTGCAGAAAATCACCGTCACGCAGCGGCGGCTGGCCGCGCTCAAGGAACAGGCCAACGTCTTCGCCTTCATGGCTAAAGCAGCGCAGGCGACTTTTGCTGCGGGCTTCGAAATTCAAATGAAGCTCGGCGCTCCACACGGGGTGGGTTTCGACTTTGCGATGAATCACCAACATTGGAAGGCTTCCTGCAATTAACAATAGAACAGGCACAGCAAGGTGCTTGCCAACCTGGGGCAGGCGGCAAACTGTAGGCCCAAACACAGTGCAGAAAGATGAAGATGTTCTAAAAAAGTGCGGATAAGCAGGCGGTGCGCACCAATTGAGTGCGCGCGGTTATTCGGTGCTGCCCAGCCCTTGCCAATGCTTGAGCCCGATAAAGATAAAGCGCAGTTGCTGGCTGATTTTGGCTTGCGGCTGCAAGTAATCGGGCAGCGCCTCGGCCGGAGGGTCGATGATGTCTGGCAAGGCGGCGAACACGCTTTTCACCACCAGATCGGCAATCACCGTCAGCGCCGCGTGGTTCAAGTGCTGCAGCTTGGGCTTGGAACCGAGGTCGGTCGCCAGGTCCGACGTGATGTCTTCACGCAGCGCGCCAATGGCCTGGCGAACCGGCTGTGAGCCGCCATACTGCTCGCGGGCCAGAAACAAAAACTGTGAGCGGTTGGCCTCTACGACATCCAGAAAGATGCGCACCGAAGCGTTGATCACGCCGCCCATAAACAGCTCGTTATGGCGCACCAGGCGAATGGTTTCGCGAAAGGTCTGGCCCACTTCACTGACCAGCGCCAGGCCCAGTTGGTCCATGTCGCTGAAGTGGCGATAAAAGCCGGTAGGCACGATGCCCGCGGTTTTAGCGACTTCGCGCAGGCTCAAGCTACCAAAGCCGCGACCCGATTCCATCAAGTGGCGGGCAGCATCCATCAGCGCGAGGCGGGTTTGTTGCTTCTGTTCGGCGCGAGGCAGCATTGGGGCGGATGTTCCAGACAAGTACAGCCGGGCACTCTAGCAAATCGGCTTTGAAGGCAGTAGTGATGACATGCACAAACCCAGTGGGAGCGGGCTTGCTCGCGATGGCGGCGTTGCGGTTTATCGGGGCATCGACGTTGAAGCTATCGCGAGCAAGCCCGCTCCCACACGGTCATGCTCAGCTTGCACGCTGATTGCGCTCGGCCAGACGGTCCGCGCCGCCTTCAGCGACAAAGGTGCTGCCTTTGGTGCGATCGTAGCCATCTTCGGCCACGCGTTTGTGTTGGTCCAGGGTGCGTTGTGCGCCGTCTTCAGCGAGCTGATTGAGCGGCTGGCTGACGCTGCTGGAGGCCGGTTGGGCCATTGGGGTTGGCTCTTCGTCAGCGGGCATGGCGAACGCGTTAAAGGCCAGCAGTGAAAGAGAAAGGCTAAACAAGACAGGGCGTTTCATGGTGTGTGCTCCGTAGCAGTGCAACTCAGGGTTGATGGAGGCAATGCTACGCTTGCAGGCTCGATATCAAAGTTCATACGGCCAATGGTGATAATCGACACAATTGATATTCCCGCGAGAAGGCCTCTAGCCTGCGCAGTTGAGGGCACACAGATGCACGCTCACACTGCCTGTGCAGGCGATGTCGGGGTTTTTTTCCGCGAAAATACCCCTTGGATTAAACCTTGGGCCGTCTTTGCCAGTCGTACCTTCATAGTCACCAGGACGTTGAGTCGTCATAAAGGAGCCGCACCATGACGCGCACCCGTAAAACCCTTGCCTGGATAGGCGGTATTGTTGTCCTGCTGGTGGTCGTATTGGTGGTGATCATTTCTACCTTCGACTGGAACCGCCTCAAGCCGACCATTAACGCCAAAGTGTCCGAGGTGCTGCATCGCCCGTTTGCCATTAACGGCAACCTGGCCGTGCGCTGGCTGCGCGAAGACGGCCAGGGCGGCTGGCGTGCCTGGGTGCCGTGGCCGCATGTGATTGCCGAAGACCTGACCCTGGGCAACCCCGACTGGTCAAAAAACCCCGAAATGGCCAGCCTCAAGCAGGTTGAACTGCGCCTGTCACCGCTGGCGCTGTTGAGCCAGACCGTGGCCATCCCGCGCATTGACCTGAAGGAGCCCAAAGCCAAACTCGAACGTCTGGCCGATGGGCGGGCAAACTGGACCTTCACGTTTGACGCCGCCGACCCAAACGCCGAGCCCTCCAACTGGAAAGTGGATATTGGCGCAATCGGCTTTGATAAAGGCCAGGTGTCGCTGAACGACCAAACCCTGAAAACCCGTCTCGATGTGCTGATCGACTCGCTAGGCAAACCGATCCCGTTTAGCGAGATCGTCGGCGAAAAAGAAGCGAAAAAGAGTCAAGAGAAGGGCGCTGTGCCGCAGGACTACGCCTTTGCCCTGAAGGTCAACGGCGAGTACCACGGCCAGAAACTCCACGGCACCGGCAAAATCGGTGGCCTGTTGGCGTTGCGTGACACCAACCAGCCGTTCCCGCTGCAAGCGCAAGTGAGCATTGCAGACACCAAAGTTGCCCTGGCCGGCACCCTGACCGACCCGCTGGACCTGGGGGCGCTGGACCTGCGCCTGAAGCTGGCAGGCAGCAGCCTGAGCAACTTGTACCCGCTTACCGGCGTGACCTTGCCCGACTCGCCGCCGTACTCCACCGACGGTCATCTCACCGCCAAGCTGCGTGAGGCCAATGGCGCGACGTTCACGTACGACAACTTCAACGGCAAGATCGGCAGCAGCGACATTCATGGTGACCTGAGCTTTGTGGCGAGCAAGCCACGGCCCAAACTCACCGGCAAACTGGTCTCCAACCAACTGCTGATGGTCGACCTGGCGCCACTGATTGGCGCGGACTCCAACGATAAACAAAAGGCCCGGGGCGGCAGCAGCAAGCAACCGGCGGACAAAGTGCTGCCGGTCGAAGAGTTCCGCACCGAGCGCTGGCGCGACATGGACGCCGATGTCGAATTCACCGGCAAGCGGATTGTCCAGAGTGCCGACCTGCCGTTCACCGACCTGTACACCCACGTGGTGCTCACTGACGGTGTGCTGAAGCTGGAACCGCTGCGTTTCGGCGTGGCCGGGGGCAAGCTGGATGCGCAAATCAACCTCAACGGCCGCGACACCCCGTTGCAAGGCCGGGCCAAGCTGACGGCGCGCAACTTCAAGCTCAAACAGCTGTTCCCGACCTTTGAGCCGATGAAAACCAGTTTTGGTGAACTGAACGGCGATGCCTCGATTTCCGGCACCGGCAACTCGGTCGCTCGCTTGCTGGGCACGGCCAATGGCAATTTGAAAATGCTCATCAATGACGGCGCCATCAGTCGCAGCCTCATGGAAATCGCCGGGTTGAACGTCGGCAATTACGTGGTGGGCAAAATCTTTGGCGACAAGGACGTGAAGATCAACTGCGCGGCGGCTGATTTCGGGATCAAGGATGGCCTGGCCACGTCCCGGTTGTTCGTGTTCGACACCCAGAACGCAATCATCTACATCGACGGCACGGCCAACTTCGCCACCGAACGGCTGGACCTCAAGATCACCCCGGAATCCAAGGGCTTCCGTGTGTTCTCGCTTCGCTCACCGTTGTACGTGCGCGGCACCTTTGCACACCCGGATGCCGGGGTCGAGGCGGTGCCTTTGCTGTTGCGCGGTGCGGGGATGGTGGCGTTGGGCGTGATTGCCGGCCCGGCGGCGGGGCTGCTGGCGCTGGTCGCCCCGAGCGGTGACGTACCTAACCAATGCGCGCCGCTGCTGCAACAAATGCAGCAGGGCAAAGTGCCGAAAACGGTGAAGTAAGCGACCCTCAGACAGCACTGTGGGAGCGGGCTTGCTCGCGATGGGGTCGATGCGGTGTCACTTAATCACCGTGTCGATGCCATCGCGAGCAAGCCCGCTCCCACCAGTTGGGTGATGCTTACAGGTCTTGCAGAATATCCGCCATGTCGTCGGCGTGTTCTTCCTCTTGCGCCAGGATGTCTTCAAAGATCCGGCGTGTGGTCGGGTCTTTGTCGCCGATGTACTGGATGATTTCACGGTAGCTGTCGACCGCAATCCGTTCAGCGACCAAGTCCTCGTAGACCATTTCTTTCAGGGTCTTGCCCGCCACGTACTGCGCATGTGCGTTTTTGGATAGCAGGTCCGGGTTGAACTCCGGCTCGCCGCCCAGTTGCACAATGCGCTCGGCCAGTTTGTCGGCGTGTTCCATTTCCTGGTTGGCGTGCTCCAGAAACTCGTCGGCAGCCACGCTGGCCTTGAGCCCGTTGGCCATGAAGTAGTGGCGTTTGTAACGCAGCACGCACACCAGTTCAGTGGCCAGGGATTCGTTGAGCAGCCGCAGGATTTCTTCGCGGTTGGCGTGGTAGCCCTCGGTGACGGCACCGTCTTCGACATTTTTGCGAGCGCGGTCGCGCAGGGTGTTTTTATCGGTCAGATGGATCTCGGTCATTTCTATCTCCTCACTAATCCGGTGGCCGCTTCGCTCTGTTGGCGAGGTCGGTTCGTTAGTTGTGAGTTCAGCGCGCCGAGAAAGTTTTATCTATTTTCGACCGGTCTGGATTTACCCAGCGGTGTCGTCCAGCGCTCAGACAAAATCACCCCGCCCAGGGTCAACGCGCCGCCGATCAGGTGGAAGATATGCAGTTGCTCCTTGAGCACGACCGCCGCAATCAGCGCCGTAATCAGTGGCAGCAAGTTGAAAAACAGCGACGTGCGGCTCGGGCCGAGGGTGGCCACAGCCTTCATCCAGGCCAGCGGCGCGAGCATCGAGGCGAGGATGCAGGCGTACATCACCAGGCCGATGTTGTGCACGCTGGGGCCCATTTTGGGCGACAGCAGGTACATCGGAAACAACACCACAATGGCCACCAGCACTTGCAGGTAGAGCATCTGCAACGGCGGCAGGCGCAACTGCCACTTTTTCAGCAGGGTGCTGTAAATCGCATACGCCAGGGTGGCGACCAGCATCATCGCGTCGCCCAGGTTCAGACCGTGGGCGAGCAACACGCTCAAACTGCCGCTCGACACCACCACCAGCACCCCGACAAACGACAGGACGGCGCCCACCAGCGCGCCACGGGTCAGGCGCTGGCCCAGGCTGATGATCGACATGGTCAGCACCATCAGCGGCATTAACGAGAGGATGATGCCCATGTTGGTGGCCGAGGTGAGTGCAGCGGCGAAGTACGCCAGGCTCTGGTAAACCGCCATGCCGAGCACGCCGAGGATAAAAATCTTGCCCAGGTTGGGGCGGATCACCGACCAGTTGGCGATCACCGGCTTGAGCATGAACGGGGTAAACAGCAGCCCGGCCAGCAACCAGCGGTAAAAGCCGATCTCGGACGGGAAGATCGCCCCGACGGCCAGTTTGTTGACGACGGTATTGCCGGCCCAGATCAAAATGGCCAGCAGCGGGAAAGCGTATTGCATCAGAAACAACCACAGGGTGAGTAAGCGGCAATTATCCGCTTGTCTGTCTGCACGCCTATACTGCGATCCAGCCAACCTCCGCTTGAATCCAGACAGCATGCGCAAAAAATTGATTTGTGTTCCCGAGTTCGAGCAACTGCCCGCGCCGGTGTACTTTCGGTATGCCGAGTTTGATGCCGACAGCCATTCCACGCCTCATCTGCACAGCTGGGGGTCGCTGGGTTATGTGTCCAACGGCGTGATGCGCTACGAGGTCGGCGGGCGACGCTTTATGTCGCCGCCGCAGTACGCACTGTGGGTGCCGCCCAATACCGAGCATAGTTCCTACAACTCTCATGCGATTGTTTACCGCTCGGTGTATCTGGATGCCGTGCTGTGCGAACAATTGCCCCGTGAGCCGGTGACGCTGGTCATCAGCGATATCCTCAAAAGCATCCTCAGCGACTTTGCCCGCCGCGACATTCACATCCCGCAGACCGAAGCGGATATCCGTCTGGCCCAAGTGCTGGTGGACCAACTGCAACAAGCCCCGGTGCACCAGTGTTATCTGCCCTATGCCAGCCATCCGGGGTTACAACGGGTGCTCGAAGCCTTGCAGGCCCAGCCCGGCGATAATCGGCCGCTGGGCGAATGGGCAGAGCAGGCGCATGTTAGCGAACGCACCCTGGCGCGCTTGTTTGTGCGTGAACTGGCCATGAGCTTTGGGGAGTGGCGCCAGCGCCTGCGTTTTCTGGCCGCGATTGAGGCGCTGGAATCTACCCGCAGCGTGCAAGACGTCGGATTTGACCTGGGTTACAGCACGTCTTCGGCGTTTATCGCGATGTTTCAGCGCCAGGCCGGGTGCTCGCCAGAGCAGTATCGACGGCAGTTACGCCCGCGTTAAGCACGTCGTCGGTAGCTGTAACAGAGTTTGTCTACACTGTGATGAACGTCGCTGCCACCCGGTGCGGCCATAAGGAGAAAACTCCATGAAGATGCTGCGTGTTCCTCTGCTGCTGATGGGTTTACTGCTGTGTTCGCACAGTTTTGCTGACACCGCTCAACAAAACAAAATGACCACCTGCAACGCTGACGCCAGCGCCAAAGCCCTCAAGGGCGATGAGCGCAAAGCGTTTATGAGCAACTGCCTCAAGGCCACTCCGGCGGCCACTACCCCGCAAGAGCGCATGAAAAACTGCAACGCCACCGCCACCACCCAAGCCCTCAAGGGCGATGCGCGCAAAGCCTTTATGAGTGACTGTCTGAAGAAAAAATAATTGGCATCTTGTGGGAGCGGGCTTGCTCGCGATTGGGACGGCGCAGTGTTACTGAAAGAACGTAGCGTTTGTATCGCGAGCAAGCCCGCTCCCACAGGGAACAACAGCAAGTTTCCGTCAGTCACATTTTGTAGTGATCCCCGCTGAAGGCTGGCAGACTGCCCATCCTTTTTGCGCTGCTTGTTTTGAGGCTGTATGCCATCGTTTTCTCAGCGTCACATTTTGTTCGCCAGTTACATCATCATCGCTGGCAGTCTGTTACTGGTCTTTCCGTTGCGCCTGTTGCCCAGCCTGCTCGCGGGTTTGCTGGTGTTCGAGTTGGTCAACATGCTCACCCCGCAACTGCAACGCCTGATCGCCGGGCGCCGTGCGCGCTGGCTGGCCGTGGCCTTGCTGGGCACGCTGGTGGTCAGCTTTTTGGCGTTGATCTTTGCCGGTGCCATCAGCTTTTTGCTCCATGAAGCCGAAAACCCCGGCGCCTCGCTGAACAAATTCATGGTGGTGGTCGACCGGGCACGCGGGCAATTGCCGCCGTTTCTGGACGGTTATCTGCCTGCCAGCGCGGCAGAATTTCGGGTCGCCATTGGCGACTGGATGAACAAACACCTGAGCGAACTGCAACTGGTGGGCAAAGACGCGGCGCACATGTTTGTGACCTTGCTGATCGGTATGGTGCTGGGGGCGATCATGGCCTTGCAGCGCATCCCCGATGTCAGCCGCCGCAAGCCGCTGGCAGCCGCACTGTTCGACCGTTTGCACCTGCTGGTGCAAGCGTTTCGCAATATCGTTTTTGCACAGATCAAAATCGCCCTGCTCAACACGGTGTTTACCGGGATTTTTCTGGCGCTGGTATTGCCGATGTTTGGCGTCCACCTGCCGCTGACCAAAACCCTGATCGTGCTGACCTTTTTGCTGGGTTTGTTGCCTGTGATCGGCAACCTGATCTCCAACACCCTGATCACCATCGTCGGCTTGTCGCTGTCGATCTGGGTGGCGGTGGGCGCGTTGGCGTACCTGATTGTTATCCACAAGCTGGAATACTTTTTGAACGCCAAAATCGTCGGCGGGCAGATCAGTGCCAAATCGTGGGAGCTGTTGCTGGCGATGCTGGTGTTTGAAGCCGCCTTCGGCCTGCCCGGCGTGGTGGCCGGGCCGATCTACTACGCGTATTTGAAGAGCGAGCTCAAGCAGATGGAGCTGGTCTGAATCTGTGTAGGAGCGAGCTTGTCTCGCGATCTTTTGATCTTTGAACAGATCGCGAGGCAAGCTCGCTCCTACAGGTTGAAGGCACCATCAGCCATACCGCTTTTTAGCCTCAATCGCCAAACCGCTGCCGATGCTGCCGAAGATGTTGCCTTCTACATGGCGTGCATTGGGCAGCATGGCCGAGACGCTCTGGCGCAAGGCCGGAATGCCGCTCGAACCGCCGGTGAAGAACACGGTGTTGACTTGCTCAACACCCACACCGGCATTGCTCAGCAATTGCGTCACGCTGTTGCGGATGCGTTCGAGCTGGTTGTCGATGGCGGCTTCGAACAGCGCCCGGCTCAGGTCTACGCTCAGACCGGCTTCGACGCGGTCCAGCGGCACATGGCGGCTGTCGCTGTGGGTCAGTTCGATTTTGGTTTCTTCGATTTCCATCGCCAACCAGTGGCCCGCGCGCTGTTCGATCAACTTGAACAGGCGGTCGATGCCGCCGGTGTCTTCGATGTCGTAACGCATGCTGCCCAACGCCAACTGGGATTTTTGCGAGTACACCGAGTTGATGGTGTGCCAGGTCGCCAGGTTCATGTGGTGGCTGGTGGGCATGTAGGCGCCGCTTTTCATGCGGCTGCCGTAGCCGAACAACGGCATCACGCCTTGCAGGCTCAGCTGTTTATCAAAGTCGGTACCGCCCACGTGTACACCGCCGGTGGCCAGAATGTCGTCGTGGCGGTTGTCCAGGCCGCGACGCTCGGGCGACAAACGCACCAGCGAGAAGTCTGAAGTACCACCGCCGATGTCGACGATGAGCACCAGCTCTTCGCGCTCGATGGTCGACTCGTAGTCGAAAGCGGCCGCAATCGGTTCGTACTGGAACGAGACTTCTTTGAAACCGATGGCGCGGGCGACGTCGGCCAGGGTGTTTTCGGCTTCCTGGTCGGCCAGCGGGTCTTCATCGACGAAGTACACCGGGCGACCCAGCACCACCTCTTCAAACTCCCGACCGGCGGCAGTTTCGGCGCGCTTTTTAAGCTGGCCGATAAACAGCCCCAGCAGGTCCTTGAACGGCATGGCCGTGCCCAACACGCTGGTGTCGTGCTTGATCAGCTTGGAACCCAGCAGGCTCTTGAGCGAGCGCATCAGGCGGCCTTCGTAGCCTTCCAGATACTCATGCAGCGCCAGACGGCCATACACCGGGCGGCGTTCTTCAATATTGAAGAACACCACTGAGGGCAGGGTGATCTTGTCGTCCTCCAGCGCAATGAGGGTTTCCACGCCGGGGCGCAGCCAGCCGACAGTGGAGTTGGAGGTGCCGAAGTCGATGCCGCAGGCACGGGCTGGAGAGGCGCTTTTCATGTCTTTCAAGTTCCGGTTAAAAAACGGCCGCGCAGTGTATGCCAGTCGCTCAAAGAATCGAAGGGCGACGAATCGTTAATTCGCAGGTTTTAATCCACTTGAAAGACTATCCTTCACCCCCAAACTCTCAGACATTGGCGTGGTAGCCATTGGGCTGCCGATAAACTTTTGCTGCGCTGTCCAGTCACAAGATTGAGACCGGTCAATAGACAGGCCGGTCGACCAGAGCATTCTGGGGCATTGTGCGGCGCGATTTTGATAACGGATGGTGAGCCTTACATGGACTTCAAAGACTATTACAAGATCCTGGGTGTCGAGCCCACGGCTGACGACAAGGCGATCAAGACCGCCTATCGCAAGCTGGCGCGCAAATATCACCCGGATGTGAGCAAGGAAAAAGACGCCGAGGAGAAATTCAAGGACGTCAATGAGGCGTATGAAGCGCTGAAAAGCGCCGATAAACGCGCCGAATACGATGAAATGCGTAAGTACGGCCAGCATGGTCAGCCCTTCCAGGGGCCACCGGGCTGGCAAGGCCACGCGGGCGGTGGCTTCGAGGATCAAGGCGATTTTTCAGACTTCTTCAGCTCGATCTTCGGATCGCGCGGCGGCGGCTTTGGTGGGCAATCTGGCCGCAGTGCGGGCCGTCGTGGGCAGGATGTTGAAATGGAATTGCCGATTTTCCTTGAAGAAACCCTGTCCGGCGAATCGAAGCCCATCAGCTTCCAGATCGGCGGCGTGAGCAAGACCCTCAACGTTAAAATCCCGGCCGGTGTGACCGACGGCGAGCGCATTCGCCTTAAAGGCCAGGGCGGCCCGGGTGTGGGCGGCGGGGCCAATGGTGATCTATACCTGATCATTCGTTTTGCGCCGCACCCCAAGTTCGACGTGGAAGGCCACGACCTGGTCATCACCGTGCCGGTGGCACCGTGGGAAGCCGCGTTGGGCACCAAGGTGCAAGTGCCGACCTTGACCAGCAAGCTGAACCTGACCGTTCGTCCGGACAGCCAGTGCGGTCAACGTTTGCGCATCAAGGGCCACGGCCTGGCAGACAAAAAAGGCCAGCGCGGCGATTTGTACGCCCAATTGAAAGTGGTCATGCCTAAAGAAAGTGATGAGGCGGCCAAAGCCCTGTGGCAAGAACTCGCCGACAAAGCAGCATTCGACCCGAGAGCCCAATGGAGTAATTGATCATGAGCAGCACCCTGATCGTTCAGCTGGACATGGAAAGGTTCTGCGAAGAGGCCAATATCCCGGCCACTTACGTGATAGAGATTGTCGAACACGGAATTATCGAACCTCAGGGCCGCACGCCGGACGTGTGGCGTTTTGCCGACTATGAGCTGTCTATTGCAAGGCGTGCGGCCAAGCTGCACCAGGACCTGGAGATTGAGTGGGAAGGGGTGGCACTGGCGCTGGAACTCATTGATGAAGTGCAGCAGTTGCGCGTCGAGAACCAGCGGCTCAAGCATCGACTGGCGCGTTTTGCGGTGGATTGATCGCCGTGAATAGATAAGTACCGCGTGCACCTGTGTGTGGCTCGATAACGTGATGACCTGTCCCCCTCTTTCAGGTCATCACGATGATAGTTCCCTCCACGCCGCCTGCTGGCGGCACGCTGCCCGACCACGATCAGGCCCTGACGGCTGTTGATGAGTTTTCGGCGCTGGCCAAAGAGCGTATGCCGGGCTGGTTGGTGTCAGCCGACAGCGAACTCAAGCCCAAGGTCATTCAAGCCCTGCTCAATCATCACCGTGATGAAGCAGCGCTGGCCACGCGGATCAAGGCCATCACGTCCCCTGTGGCGTTTGCCCGGCCTCTGCTGATCAAGGCACTCACAGCTTTGCGGCTTACCGGGTTTGATGTCGATCGCAACGTTTTGGTGCGCATCAAGCGCCTGTCGCTTAACCCCTTGGGCGATGCGATTAAAGACCCTGTGCAGTTCTTGTTGCCCAGGTCATTGATTCCGATCGTTAACACAACTCACATGACGTTGCTTGAAGCGGCGTTGCAGAACGTGTCGAGCGCCGAACTGAGTGCTGAGCTGGGCGGTGAGGCGTTTATTCTGGAACGCAGCGACAGCCAGGCGCGCTCGCCATTGGACCCGTTGCAATTTGCCAACCTGTGCCGGTCCCTGAACCTGGGCGAGCAGTACCAGCGTTATCTGAAAACCGTGTTCCCTGCTGTGGAAACCACGGGGGCTGATTTGCTCCCCGGCAGTATTGCCACCGAGTTTATTGCTCATGAAAAAAGCCGCCTCGCATGGCTGAGCTACAAGGCGTTCCTGGGCAACGCTATTAGTCGGGCGGGTCACACCTTGTTGCAGCAGTGGCTGGGGGGCGAGGCCCAATTGCGTTGGGGCGCGAGGGAGGTGCGGGTGTGCAGCCTCAGCCTGTTGTCGATCAAACTCGACAGTGGCAGCTACGGCCCGTGCCCGTTGTACGGTGCCTTGCTGTTTATCGGCAAGGCCAGGGCGGGCGAAACCGCGCTGCCCTGCATGGTGTACATGCCCCACGACAAAGAGCGGCCACTGTTTGAATACCCTTCACTGGAGCACTTCAATAAGCAGTTGGCCCTTCGCCTGCGTGAAACAGGCCCGCGCATGGCGCTAAAAAAGACGGTGGAGTTGCGTTATCAGTCGGCATTGATGACGCAGTTGCAGCGTGCGTTGCGTTTCAAAGGGCTCACGACATCCGGCGTGCCGTTTAACGAATGGCACAGTGCGCCGCAATTGAACATTGCCCTGCGCGATACCGGTGAGCCGCCCTGGTTTGCCTTGTACCGCCAGTATTCAACCTTGACCCTGAACAACGCCCGCGCTCTGGTTGTGCCCACCGACCATGAAGCTGCAGAGTCCTTTGCCCAGCGCGTCGCCTCCTTGTTTGAAAGCGGTCAACCCGTGTTCAACCTGGCGGCCTTTTTTGTGCCGGGGCTGGGAGAAATGCTGATGCTGGCCACGGCGGTGCAATTACTGTCCGAGCTCTATACCGGGGTGGAGGACTGGAGCCATGGTGAGATCAACGAGGCAATTGCGCACTTTGGTTCTGTGGCGCAAAACCTGTTGGTGATGGGCGTTGGGGCACGAGCCAGTTCGGCATGGGCTTCGCTCAAGCCGCCACTGAACCATCCCGCGCTGTTGAACAAGATGGCGCCCGTTATCGAGGCGAACGGAGATAAAAAGCTGTTCAAGGTCGACCTGACGCCCTACCGCAGCAAGGTCGTGATCGACCCGCATCTGGAGCCTGATGCCCAAGGCATTTACCGCGTTGATGAGCGTCAGTACGTCCACATTCAGGGGCATGCGCATGAAGTTCGTTTCGACGTTGGCAAGCAGCGCTGGCAGGTGCAGCACCCCTTTCGCGCCGACACTTACACCCCGACCCTCGAACATAACGAACACGGAGCCTGGCAGTTGGCGCTGGAGCGACCGGCCGAGTGGAACACTGCGCAGGCGTTGCGCAGGGCATGGCCTTACAAATACCCGCTAAGCGAAGCAAAAATCGAGCAGATCAGCCGCATTGTTAGTCCCCATGAGCGTGCGCTTCGCTGGAGCCACGTCCAGCGCGAACGCCCGCCAGGTCTGGTACTCGATACCCTCAAGCGCTTCAAAATGGCAGAGGAAGCCGAGCAATTGATCGCCCGGCTGCAAGCCCCGCAAACAGTGCGCTGGGAAGACAGCCCGGACATTCTGCACCTGATGCTTAAACTGCCCGGCTGGCCAGCAGGGCGCGGCGTTCAACTGCTGGACGCCGAGGGCAAGGTGCTGTCCTATGTATCGCTGAACGGGCGTAGTGCCCAGGACTTGCGCATCGTCAGCGCAGACCTTGCGCGTGACGGCCTGTTCAAAACCATCGCCTCCCTGATCCCCCAGGCCGATGCCACGGCGTTGCTCGGGGCCGCAGCGGTCACGCCCGAACAGCGCACCACTGCGTTGACCGAGCGCGTCGCATCCTTCGCGAAAACGCAGAAACAAGCCTTGTTCAACCTGCGTTATGCGCGCAGCGAACATTTTTCTGATGGCTTGATGGCCACTATTCACCAGCAATACCCGAGCTTGCCCACCCGTGTGGTCAGTGAAGTGATTGAGCGGGCGAGCGTTAGCGAAATCAAGAGCTTTGAGGCTCTGCGAAAAGTGCCCCTGCGCCTGGCCGAAGAGCTGCGTTTGTATGCCCATGAGGTGAAAACCGCCCGGGCGCTGGAAGGCTGTTTTCTGGACGTAGCAGACCCGACACTCAGTCTTAAGCTGATCACGGCGTTTTTTGCGCAGACGGAGCGGGGCAGACACTATCTGGACAAAGACCCCGTACTGTATCGGCGGCGAACCGACCCGACGTTGACTGCGTTGCAGGCACAGCATGCCTTGGGTTTGATGAAGGAGGACCGGGGCTTGCGCAATGATTTCGCGCAGTATGTACACAACCACCCTGAGCAAACGCGCACTGCGCTGGGCTTACAGCCGATCAAATCCTGGTTCAAGTCACCCATGCGCCTTGCCAATGGGCGGCTGGGTTATCCGTTGAGCGGGGAGCGCGGCACAGCGCGCACGGGGCTACTGGTTCGTCGCGTACAAGACCTTTATCCGACCTACACCCGTGAGCAATGTCTGGAACTGGTCAGCGCCCTGGAAACCCGCAAGGTGTGGCCAGAGGCCGAACTGGCGCGGCTTCAACTGGAGCGCGAAGCCCTGGATGATGTTTTGCGCACATGGTGCAGCGTGCCGCTGCCCGAGCATTCTGTTGCCGCGCGCCGGGATGTCTTGCCGGGCACCATCAAGCGCGCCGTCAGCCATGCAATTCGACGTGCCTGGCGCCGGGAAAGCTACGTGCAGGAAGGTTCGGGCGGCATGCCGGGCTACCTTGAGGCCGGGCGACTGTCGCCTGCAGATTTACCTGACATGCGCGGCTACATGCTTGACCTGAGCGGTATGCCTGCCGGTGACTTGCCCAAGCTTGTCGGTGACTTCAGCCATATCTCGGTGCTGGTCATGGATGACATGGCCTTGACCAGCGTGCCTGAGCAATTTTTGCAGAGTTTCCCTCAGGTGCGCTGGCTGTCGATGCAACACAACCAGCTTAAAAGCGTGCCGTTGGCGCTCACTGAAATGAAACGCCTGCAAAAGCTCGACCTGAGCCATAACGCCATCGAGTTGACCGCCGAGGGGGTCAAGACATTGGCTGAGCGGGTGAACATCAAGGAGCTGGACCTGTCCGACAACCCATTGGGCTTGCCGTTGGATGTCAGCGGCCTTGAGCAGTTGCGATACCTCAACCTACGCCGTACACACGCGACAGAGTGGCCGGTGGGGGTTGAGACAGTGCTCACCCTCAGGAGCCTGGATTTGCGCGATAACGCTATCGGCGTGATCCCCGATGCGGCGCTCAGCAGCCCGTCACACCTGGGCGAGGTGACCTACCTGCATGGCAACCCGCTGGTCCCCGCATCGCAAGAGCGACTGGATCTGTATGTCAGACGCACCGGTATCAGCATGGGCGACACCTCGGCGCGCGTCCCCCACAGCGTGACCGATCAACCCCAGCATGCCTGGTTATTAAGCGGTGTTGATGAGAGCGCTGCCAGGCGTACAGCGATCTGGAAGAACCTTGAGCAGGACCCGTTCGCTGAAGACTTGCGCGGGTTTTTGGGCGGGCTGCGCGACAGTTCCGAATACGTCAATGAGCGTACGCGCGCGGCATTTGCCAAACGCGCCTGTGCTGTCTTGCAAGCACTGGGGGAGAGCAACGAGTTGCGAGAGACGCTGATCGCGCGTATCCGCATAGGGTCAACCAGTGCGGAGTCGAGTGCGTTGACCTTCAGTGACTTTGAGCTATTGACGTCGGTTGCGCAGGCGAAGGCTGCGGCCGATCAGTCGGGCAATGAGCATGCGCTGTTGCGCTTGGCTCGCAGTGTGTTCCGCCTGGATCAGGTGGAAGGCTGGGCCCAGCATTTGCAAAATGAACGGCTGGCTTACCGCTTTTTGGACGGCATAGGGGCCCAAGATGTCGTGCAATTGCAAGACCTGCGTCTGGTATTGCGCATCGCGCTGGCCAAGCTCCTGCAATTACCGGCGCAACCCAGTGCCGAGGCGTTTGAGAGCTTGCCTTCTGTCCCGGCATCGGGGCTGGAGAGCATACGCCGGGCAGTGTTGCGCGACGAAGCCTCGGGTAGCCAATTACTGGACTTCATCGCCAGTCGGGACTTTTGGGTGACGTTCTTGAAAAGCAAATACCGCGACCGGTTTACCCAAGTGCGCAATACGTACATCAGCCAGTGCGATCAATTGGAATTTGGCGAGCGTGCACTCTCCGATGAGCTCTTCCAAAGCAGCCAGGAAGTGATCAGGTCAGCCCATAACGCGGCACAAAGCGAGTTGCTCAAAGAACTGACCCGCCAGGAAATGGCAGACCACCCGTTTTAACGCGTAACACGTGTCTGGAACCCAAGGCGCGCACGGAGCCGCGCTTTTGGTTTTTTACTCGCCAGTCCATATATAGATAGCCCTTGAACGCCGCTGCCACTGGATAACCTGATGACTCATTCCATTCATCCAGGTAATCCCGATGCCCGATTCTCCAATACCCCAGCCTTCTGGTAATCCGCCTGTCGCTGTCAAAGGCAAGCACGATGAGTTCATCAAAAAATCTATCCCAGACCACCTGATTACCCTCTCACCCGCTCGACGCAAGGCGCTCAAAGGTGCCAATCCCGAAGCGGTGCAGTGGTACTCGACGGTGACTGCCGAACAGCGAGTCGAGCTGCAAAAATTGGTCGTGGCCCGGATCAAGGCGCAGGGCAAGCTCGACAAAACCATGGGCAAGATCCTGCCCCTCACAGATTTTGCCAGGCCGCTGCTTGAGGCCGCGTTGAAAGACATCGGTCATACGATGGACGTTAACGAGGTGTATCTACGGCTTTACAGCACTGTTGAGAATGACGATTTCGGCGTTTCCGAGGCCTTTGGCGTTCGCACGATGTCATTGCTGCAGGCCGCGCTGCACAACTTCGAAGAGGTCGAAACCGGCGACGGGCATTTCACCGATGACTCCGGCTTCATCTCGCGACCCGATGAGCAAGGGCATTTCAAACCGTATGTCACGCTCCTCTCGATTCAGGCGTTTGTTCAACTGTGCCGACCCCTGGATTTGGGCACGTTGTACCAGACCTACTTGAAGACTTTTCTCGATTCCAAAAGCGAGATTTATCAGTCCCTGCTGCAATCGCACTTTATGGATCACCATAAATCGGCGCTGATGGCCGATGCCTATGTGGCCATGCTCAAGGGCGATATCACCGTTGAGCATTTCAAGATGCTGTTGGTGGTCATATCGGGACCTCAGCCGGCGAGGATCGAAGGGAAGCAGGTCTGGTACCGATCTGTCCGTTTGTGGGATATGACCCTCAGGGGCTGTGTGGTGTTTGAGCCGCGGATCAAATTCTTTCCCGCGTCGTGGATCATCGTCTGGATCCCTGGTGACCCGTATCATCCCCTCAAGTACTACTCCTCACATGATGCCTTTCAGGCCGATTTGACGAAAAAACTGACGCCCGAACGCCTGACAGTACCCAGAAGCTCTGAACTCACGGCTTATCAGCGGTTTCTGAGCCAGTTCATCGACCAGAACAAGCATCCGGAGTATTACAACCGCCTGACCGGGCCGTTGACCCACGCACCCGTGCAGCCCTTGGCGCTGCCTGGCGGCAGGGTGACGGAGGACGGTCGCTGGCCCAATTGGGCCAACTCGCCAGTGGACCTGCATACATACACGTCGCACATGCCGCCAGGCGGCGCGGGGACGGGGTCGAGTATCAGGGACAAGTCGCCAGTGGATCTGCCTGACTACACGGCACGGGTACTGTTGGCTGTGCCCCCGGTTTACGTCGGCGTGGTACCGCTGAACCCTCGCGATGAGTGGTACCAGCCGGATCTGTGGCAACACTTATTGGAGGTCATGATCAAGAAAAGCCTCGCGGATGGGCGATGCCTGGCTATTTCTACTGAAGATGCGGATACCGCCTACCTGATTCGGCGCACGTCGCACTACTTCAACTTGTTTACGCTGGTGCTCAATACGGTGTCATTCGTCGTGCCGGAGCTGGGGCTGGTCATGCTGTCGGCCATGGCCGTTCAACTGTTGCACGAAACCATAGAGGGCATCGTTGATTGGTCTGCGGGGGATGTACGGTCCGCCTGGGCGCACTTCTCAGATGTCATTGAAAATCTCGCTATTGCTGCTGCGGGAGCTGTGGTTGCCCATTTCACGGTGAGCCCGGTCATTCAGAAACTCAAAACCATCACGTTGCTCAACGGCAAGACGCGCCTGTGGAAACCCGAGCTTGCACCCTATGAGCGCTCACAAGGTGTCCCGTCGAGTTCGCGGGCCAATGAAGCAGGTCTGCACGTGGTCGGGGAGCAAGAGGTCCTGCCCCACGAAGGCAAACACTATGAACTCAACACGGACCCCGTCACCGGTGAGTACCGGACTCAGCACCCCACGCGCAGCGACGCGTATCAACCGGTGTTCCGGCACAACGGCGAGGGTGTCTGGGTACATGAAACCGAGCAGCCCCTGACCTGGAGTGACGAGACCCTCAGGCAGCGCCTGGGCACTGTGACAGAGGGGTTCAGCGACGCTGAATTCAGGCAGGCGCTGCGCATTAGCGATGTGTCCTTTGATGATCTGCGGCGTATGTACGTCGAAAACGAGCCCATTCCCGCCGCGCTCAAAGACACGCTTAAACGTTATGCCGCCAACTCGAAGGCTCGTGGTGTCGGCCCGAACATTCTGGCCGGGCGAATACCGCGTGAGACGTGCACCTTTGCCGTGACCTTTACCCTTGAATTACCACGCTGGCCACAGAACGTCGCGTTTGAAGTGTATGAGGCCGCGAGCCCGCTTACGACCGCCAAACGGTTTGGTAATGCTCAGGCCACCGGAGCAGACGTCATAAAAATCAGCGACGTTGAGCTGATGAGCGGAAAGTTGCCCGAACGCGTGGTCGACCGCTTCTCGCGCTCCGAACTTGAGCAGTTGCTGGGCGAATCGGTGCCTTTTGAGGAGCAGGAGCGTGTTCAGATGCTCAGGGAAAAACTGGCCACGCACGCCTCAGATAACGCCGGGCGTTTGTTTGAGAGCATCTTCAATGATGTTATCCCTGTGAATGACCCCGATGCCGCAGCGCTGGGGTTGATTCAGCGGGCTTACCCGCGGTTGACCACGACGCGCATTCGCGGCTTGCTGGCTGACGCGTCACCGGCTGAAAAAGCGGTGTTACAGCAAGGCAAAATCCCGATGAAGCTCGGACTCAATGCCTTGCATGTTCAGCGCGCGATGCGCATTGAGCAGGCGTATCTGGGGCTTTACCTGGATGAGATGGTCAGCGCCGATACTGAAATTTTGGTGATGAACTCTTTGGAGGCACTGCCCGGCTGGAAAGATGACTTGCGCCTTGAGGTGCGTGATGGCAACCGCGACGGCACGTTGCGAAGCCAGTACGGCGCCGAAAACGCCAGCCAGCGAAAAGTGTTGGTCAGGGATGCCGATGGCCGTTACGAGACATTCGACTCACAGGGGCAGTCTTTGCACGGGCAGGATGATTTTATTGCCAGCTTGCAGTACGCGTTGCCGGATGCGCACCGCACCTCAATTGGTTTGCCGCATACCGGTCAGGGCGAAGCGCTAAAAGTATTGATACGCGAGCATGCCATTGCACGTTCACGCTTACGTCAATTGCTGAAAATACCGCCCGACGAATTACCGTTTTTCAAGTCACCAGTTCGACTGTCGCCCAAGCGTTCAGGCTACCCGTTGAGTGGTCGGGGTGTTGGCGAGGCAGCGGCCCACCTCAAGCTTCAGGCGCTTAAAGAGCGCTTCAGGGCGCTGTACCCGGAGAAGACCGTGCAGCACCGCTGGGACCCGGCCAGCCCTGACATTTACACCGACTTCCTGGAGTTCCAGCGTGTGCACGGGGAGGCCACCGAAGAGAAACTCAGCCTGCTTGAGCAGGAGTTCCAGCAGATGGATGCCAGCCTGAATCAATGGATCCGTTCGCCGATCAACGATCAGCCACTACCGCCACGGTTGACACGGGAACAGGGTCAGGTAATTCGTCTCCGTCAGCACATCCACAAGACACTCACTGCTGTTTGGCAGAAGGCCACTCATCTGGCGGTACGTGAAGCGGGCCGCGAGTTGGGGTTCAGCATCAATTTTGAAGACGTGCCAGGGCTGGGTGAGGTACTCGGCACGCTGCCACCGCTGGAGGCCAACTTTGATCATGTCCGGGATATCAATCTCAATGGGACCGGTGTGACCGATTCGATCGATGGTTTTCTGTCAAATTTTGAGCGCATACGCTCGTTGCAAGCTGATAAAAATCGACTGACGCGTCTACCTGAGGCGTTGGGCTCCATGCGTAACCTGGCGTTTCTGGTCCTGACTGAAGGCACTGTACACCTGACAGAGAGCGGCATCGCCGCCTTGAAGGAATTGACCCTGCTGGAACGTTTGGGGCTTTCGCTTAATCCGTTAGGGTTAGCTCCGGACATCAGCCGCATGCCTGCCCTGGAGGTTCTCGAGCTTTCTCAATGCGAGCAGCGCAACTGGCCGACCGGGTTGTTTGATCAGCCACGGCCCGAGACATTCAGCTTGAACCTTACCGCCAACGAGCTGACTGATATTCCCGATGTTGAGCCGGGTTCTGATCAGGCCAGAACATTGGCCAGAACCCGGTTGAGCCGCCATCGAGTTTCAGATGCCGTACTGGAGAAATACAACGCCTACAAAACCTCTGTCGGCATAGACCCCGAACGCATCAACCCACCTTCAGGCGTGCAGGGGCGACGCCAATGGACCCGCGGGCCGGGTGTCAAAGACAAGGCTGAGAAGCAGGCGCTTTGGGACCGTTTAGAACAGGCTCACGGCTCGGAACCGTTTTTCAATGAGCTGGCCCGGCAAGGGGATGACCTGCGCAACAGGCCTGATGACTTTAAGCTCAACATGCAAACCCGGGTCTGGCAAATGCTCGAAGTCATGGATGAAAGCGTGGCCGTGCGCGAAAAGCTGTTCACCATGGCCAATGCGCCTATTACCTGTACGGACGCCGGGCTGCAGGTGTTTAACGCCATGGGGGTCGAAGTGTTGCTGTATGAGGCATTGCGCCTGGAACCCATCGATCTGGCCCTGAGCAAGCTCGAACTGTTTAATCTGGCGCGTGGTCGGGCTCGTCTGGATCAACTGAGCCGGATTGCCCGGGCGCGAGTGCGTGAGTTAGTGGCGCAAGGTCGCCCATTTCCAAAATACGATGCGCAGGACCTTGTTATTCCCCAGTTTGATGCTCAAGGCAATCGGTTGAAAACGATCGACGAGGTGGAGATCCATCTCGCCTACACCACCTTGCTGGCCAAGCGTCTGGACCTGCCTTGGCAGTTGGAAATGTTCTTCGCCGAGCCCGACGTGACCCCCGCCATGCTTGACGCTGCGTACAGCCAAGTGCTGGCGCTGGAAGAGGGGGAGGGGCTGCGTAATCAGATAATTAAAATCCCGTTCTGGCGCGAGTTTATCGAGCGTACCAACAGCGCTCGATTCGCGGCGCTGGATGAAAAGGCTTTGGCTCTGTTTGAATACCAAAGTGATCAAAAGACCCTGGGGCTCACTGATCCATTGCCGGCGCTGGCACAACGTGCGTTGCGAAAATCCATCGATGCTGCGGCCCGTCATTTGGGCATTGCACCCGCGGATGTTGTTTATGGTCGCGCCATGACCGACCTTGAATACGACGCCATGACCCAGTCATTTCTGGACCAGAAAGACGCCTTAATGAAGTCACTGACCGATCAGGTCGCAGGCCGTAAAGCCACCTGAGCCTTGCAGCCGGGGGCGTTCAGGCCTTCGGCAGCACCACGGTAAATGTCGTGCCCTGGTCTAGCGTCGAGGTCACGGTAATTTCGCCGTGGTGCGCGTCGACCACTTCTTTGACGATAAACAAACCCAGCCCCAGGCTGGTGGTCGCGCCGGGCAATGTGGCGTCTTCGCTTGGGCTGCGCACCAGCGGGTCAAATAAAGAGACCAGTGCATCTTTAGCAATCGGAATGCCCAGGTTGTGTACGCACAGCCTGACGGCGTCACTGCTCCCCACGACACTCAAGTTGATTTCGCCCTGCCTGGCACCATGTTGCAGGGCGTTACCAATCAGATTTTGTAACAGCTGCCCGATGCGGCTCGGGTCCCACAAGCCTTCAACGTCGCCCTCTATGTGCAGGGTCGGTGTGCAATTGGGCTGCCCTGCGCAGGCTTCTTCAAGGGCTCTCTGGCAAGCGTCAGCCAAATTCATCAAGCGCCTTTCAATGGGCATTCCGCTGCCCAGCCGGCTGCGCACAAACTGCAACAAATCACTGATCATCGCCCCCATGTAGTGGGTGCCATTTTTGATCGCAGCCACGTAAGTCAGCGCCTGGTCATCCAGTTTGGCTTTGCGTTGGAGCATTTCGGCGGAAAAGCTAACAGCCTGCAAGGGGGCGCGCAGATCGTGGCCCAAAATGGCCAGGAAGATGTCCCGCGAGCGATTGACTTGTTCTGCATAGGCCGCCGTGGATTCAGCCAACGCTTCATCAATCGCCTCGTTAAAGCGAATCATGTCGTGAAGGTGGTTCTGATCCGGGCTTTCGACGTTTTTTACCCACAGACGAATGACACAAGCACGCAGGTGGCGAAACTCTGAGGTCATCTGCACCAGGTCAAACCCTACGGCGTGGCGCAATTCACCGTGGCTGGCAGACGCGCGGTCCAGGCTTGGGGTTTTTTCCGGGCCTTCGCCCTCAGCCTTGGCCTGTTGTTCGCTGGCGGTTTGTGCCGTGACCATGTCGCGTGAGGCCGCCAGCAAAATGGCTTTGGCGTGGTCGCGCAGGGCTGCGCTGTCCATCGTTTCGGCGGCCGGGGTGATGGTGGCGGCGAACTGCTCCCATTCATCGACGATACGATCAACATTTTCCACGATGAACTGGGATAGGCGCATGGCCGTACACCTTGCTGCAAGAGCGGTAGTCATAAAAAGGTGACGCATAGTACGCCTTCATACAACGTCCTTCATCCAGCTTGGTCCCGAGCGGCAAAAAATCAAGCCCCCGACGGCATCACTGAGAGCTGCCCGCGATGATCCCGTCGCGGGCAGCTTTGTTCAGTGCAGCTGGTTGTCAGAACAAAAAGTACCGCTGCGCCATCGGTAGCACGTCGGCGGGCTCGCACCACAACAACACGCCGTCAGCCTTGACCTGATAGGTCTGCGGGTCAACGTCGATGTGTGGTAGGTAGCCGTTGTGGATCAGGTCGGTTTTTTGCACATCGCGACAGCCTTTGACCACGCCAATCTGCTTTTTCAGCCCGAGCTTTTCCGGGACCCCGGCGTCGGCCGCCGCCTGACTGATAAAGGTCAGGCTGGTGGCATGTCGCGAGCCGCCGTAGCTGGCGAACATGGGGCGGTAGTGAACCGGCTGAGGCGTTGGAATCGAGGCATTGGCGTCGCCCATCAGGCTTGAGGCAATGGCTCCGCCTTTGAGGATCAAGGTCGGTTTGACCCCGAAAAACGCAGGGCGCCACAGCACCAGATCGGCCCATTTGCCCACTTCAATCGAACCCACCTCATGGCTGATGCCGTGGGTGATCGCCGGGTTGATGGTGTATTTGGCGATGTAGCGTTTGGCGCGGAAGTTGTCGTTGCCGGGCGTGTCTTCCGGCAACGGGCCGCGTTGTTTCTTCATTTTGTCGGCGGTTTGCCAGGTGCGCGTAATCACCTCGCCCACCCGGCCCATGGCCTGGCTGTCAGAGCTGATCATCGAGAACGCGCCAAGGTCGTGGAGGATGTCTTCGGCGGCGATGGTTTCACGGCGGATACGGCTTTCAGCGAAGGCCACGTCTTCGGCAATGCTCGGGTCCAGGTGATGGCAGACCATGAGCATGTCGAGGTGTTCGTCGATGGTGTTGCGGGTGAACGGCCGGGTCGGGTTGGTCGAACTGGGCAGCACGTTGGTAAAGCCGCAGGCCTTGATGATGTCCGGGGCGTGGCCGCCGCCTGCACCTTCGGTGTGGTAGGTGTGAATGGTGCGGCCCTTGAACGCGGCCAGGGTGGTTTCGACAAAGCCGGACTCGTTCAGCGTGTCGCTGTGAATCGCCACCTGCACGTCGTACAGGTCGGCCACGCTCAGGCAATTATCGATTGAGGCAGGCGTGGTGCCCCAGTCTTCGTGCAGCTTGAGGCCGATGGCGCCGGCTTCGACCTGCTCGATCAACGGCTGCGGCAGGCTGGCGTTGCCCTTGCCGGTAAAACCCATGTTCATCGGGAACGAATCGGCGGCTTGCAGCATGCGCGCCATGTGCCAAGGGCCGGAGGTGCAGGTGGTGGCGTTGGAGCCGGTAGCGGGACCGGTGCCGCCGCCGATCATGGTGGTCACGCCGCTGTTCAGCGCTTCATCGATTTGCTGGGGGCAGATGAAATGAATGTGCGTGTCGATGCCGCCTGCGGTTAGGATCATGCCCTCACCGGCAATGACCTCGGTGCTGGCGCCGATGGCGATGGTCACGTTGGGCTGGATGTCCGGGTTACCGGCTTTGCCGATGCTGTGGATGCGGCCGTCTTTTAGGCCCACATCGGCTTTGACGATGCCCCAGTGGTCGATGATCAGCGCGTTGGTGATCAGCGTGTCGACTACCTCGGCGGCGAGCAACTGGCTCTGGCCCATGCCGTCGCGAATCACCTTGCCGCCGCCGAACTTTACTTCTTCACCGTAGGTGGTGAAATCCTGCTCGACCTCGATCCACAACTCGGTGTCGGCCAAGCGAACCTTGTCACCCACAGTAGGACCGAACATGTCGGCATAAGCCTGGCGGGATATTTTCATTGCACGTTCCTAAGACAGTTAGACCGAACCTATAGGAGCGAGCTTGCCTCGCGATCTTTTGGAAGATCAAAAGATCGCGAGGCAAACTCGCTCCTACGGAGGGGAAGAGCGGTTAATCCAGATTTCCCATCACACGCCCGGCAAAGCCGAACACGCGACGCAGCCCGGCCAGTTCCACCAGTTCCACTTCGCGGGTTTGCCCGGGCTCAAAGCGCACCGCTGTGCCCGCCGGAATGTTGAGGCGCATGCCACGGCTGTCGCCGCGATCAAACATCAGCGCGTCGTTGGTCTCGAAAAAGTGATAGTGCGAGCCCACCTGAATCGGCCGGTCGCCACGGTTGGACACGCTGAGGGTGTGGGTGCGGCGACCGACGTTGAGTTCGATCTCGCCCGCTTCAATCCGGTATTCGCCTGGAATCATTGCGGTTCACTCAAGGTTTTGTAGTAGATGGCTGTCGGCGCGTAGGTGCCGTTAGGGTTTTGGCAATAGTTGGGCAGTTCGCCGACACGGGTGTAGCCCAGCGCGCTGTAGAAGTTTTCGGCGGGTGAACCGGCCTCGGTATCCAGGTGCAGCAGGCCGCGTTTTTGCTCGCGTGCGCCTTGCTCCAGCGCATGGATCAGCACTTGGCCCAGACCACGGCGGCGGGCTTCGTTGAGCACCAGCAGCTTTTGCACTTCGGCGCGGTTGAGGCCGTTGGCCCGTTGGCACAGCGCCAATTGAACGCTGGCCAGCACGCGCTGATCCTCGACCAGCACCCATAGCAGCAGGTTGCCCTGTGCCAGTTGCGTGTGCACATCGTCGAAGTAGCGATTGGCCTGGGCCAGGTCAAAGTCGCCCATAAAGCCGACCGAGGCCCCGTGCTTTACGGCGTCGACCAGCAGCTCGATCAAGCCTTCGCGGTACTGCGCGAACGTGGACGCGGTGACTTGAGTCGGTTGTTCAGTGGTCATTGCCCACGCTCCTGTGGTGGTAGTGCGCCGGGGTTGAGCATCAGTTGCATAAAGGTCAGGTCGAGCCAGTTGCCGAATTTGATCCCGACTTGCGGCATGCGCCCGCTGGTGACGAAACCCAGTTGTTTATGCACATGAATCGAGGCCGCATTGCCGCCTTCAATGGCCGCCACCATCACGTGTTTGCCGCAGCCCCTGGCGCGTTCAATCAGTGCGGCGAGCAGCTTGGGCCCCAGTTTTTTGCCGCGCTGGTCGGGGTGCACGTACACCGAATGCTCGACGGTGTGGCGAAAGCCTTCAAAGGGCCGCCAGTCACCAAACGAGGCATAGCCCAAGGCAACATCGGCATCGTCGACGATCACCAGAATCGGATACCCCTGGGCCTGGCGTGCGTCGAACCACTGCTGGCGGTTGTCGAGGTCGACGGTTTGCTCGTTCCAGATCGCCAGGGTGTTGAGCACGGCATCGTTGTAAATGTCGAGAATGGCAGGCAAGTCGCCCGCGACGGCATCACGAATAACGTAAGACATGGCGCAGCCTCAGGCGATGGGTTGGTGGACGGTGACCAGCTTGGTGCCGTCAGGGAAGGTGGCTTCAACCTGAATGTCGGGGATCATTTCCGGGATGCCTTCCATCACCTGCTCACGCGACAGCAGGGTGGTGCCGTAGTGCATCAGTTCGGCCACGGTACGGCCATCGCGGGCGCCTTCGAGCAGGGCGGCAGAGATATAGGCGATGGTTTCCGGGTAATTGAGTTTCACCCCCCGGGCCAGTCGACGCTCAGCCAACAGGCCGGCGGTGAAGATCAGCATCTTGTCTTTTTCGCGTGGGGTCAGGTCCATGGTGGAGTCCGTGTTTAAATCAGAAAAATAGGGACTGTAGGAGCGAGCTTGCCTCGCGATCTTTTAAACGCTCAAAAGATCGCGAGGCAAGCTCGCTCCTACAGAGAGTGCATCAAGTGCTCCAAATTCGTGGTGCAAGCGCCTCGCGGCCCAGCAGTGCCGGGCGCAGCAAGCGCCATAATTCAATTAGCCAGCCCCGCGCCTGCAAGGCTTCGGTGGCCAGGCAGCGGGCCACCAGCAAACCCGGTAACTGGGTCAAATCCCCGCGCACCGGGTTCGGCAGGCTGCGGCAGGTTTCCAGCAGTTCAGCGCTGATCTCACCCGTCACCAATAACGTGGCAAACACCGGGTTGCCGTCCAGGCCAATAGGGGAGTCCAGCAGCCCGTCATCACCGACGATGCGCTGGCGCTCATGCCAGAGCAATTGACCGTCGCGTCGAATATCCAGGTGCGACTGAAAATGCCCGCGCTCAAACCGCTCGCCACTGGCCATGCGGCCCAGCGCCACCATGTCCCAGTAAAACAGCCGGGCATCGCCTTCAAGCTCAATGCGCGTGCTGATGTCGGCCTGGGCCGCGCTGAATACGATGGTTTCTTGTGGCAGCCATTCGAGGGTCGCGCCTGCGGCCACGTTGAGTTCGACGCTCTGGAAGGCCGGGCCCGCGGCGCGGTACCACTTGGCTGCGCCGGGGCTGGTGAGTTGCGCCCAGGCATCGGG
>NZ_WIVR01000050.1:0-38841 GCF_009600525.1 Pseudomonas sp. FSL R10-1350 | reverse complement strand
GGGCTGGGCCACGGGAGGAGGGGGCTCGGAGGGCGGTGTTGGTGCAGCAGGGGCGGCGGGTGCCGGCGCGGGTTGATGAATGACCGAGGCATAAATAGTGCGCGTGACGGCTGGCGTCACCGTGACCGGCGAAGACCGGTTCACCAGGCTCAGCACCAACAGATGCAGCGCCACCACCAGCACCACCGCGCCGCCACGGCGCAGCAATCGCGAAGTACTGCCCGCAGGCAATGGCTCAAGGTGCGGCAAGGGTGTCAGCGTTGCATCCACAATAAATTCCTCCCCGGGCCTAACTGCCGGGCACAGCATGCGCACTCCTTGCGAACGTTGAGTCCAAGGCCCGATACAGGCCGTTCGTAACGTGTGACGTAGGAATATAGGAATGGAAAATGACGGGGCCGTGACATGAAAAATTGTTCATGAGGCGGATGCCACGCCTTCAGGAGGCTTGGCTTAAACGCTCTGGAGTAATCACCCGTCAAGTTGCGGCCAACCCCATCCCGGCCTATGGTCCTAGGAGGTTTCCGGTGATTGGCGCGACATACATCGTTGCCAGTCGCTGTCCATCCAGTGCCAAAACACGGGAAGTGACTTCATGCCAAACAACCCTCAACCTGCCGTTCTGGAATTGATCGGCAACACGCCGCTAGTGCGTGTCAGCCGGTTCGATACCGGGCCTTGTACGCTGTTCCTCAAGCTTGAATCGCAAAACCCCGGAGGCTCGATCAAGGACCGGGTCGGCCTGGCCATGATTGATACCGCCGAGCGCGACGGGCGTTTGCGCCCCGGCGGCACCATTGTTGAAGCAACGGCCGGTAACACTGGCCTCGGACTGGCGCTGGTCGGTCGGGCCAAAGGCTACCGGGTGGTGCTGGTGGTGCCGGACAAGATGTCCACCGAGAAGGTGTTGCACCTCAAGGCCATGGGCGCTGAGGTGCATATCACCCGGTCTGACGTCGGCAAGGGCCACCCGGAGTATTACCAGGACGTGGCCGCGCGCTTGGCCGCCGACATCCCCGATGCTTTTTTCGCCGATCAATTCAATAATCCGGCCAACCCGCTGGCCCACGAATGCAGCACCGCCCCGGAAATCTGGTCGCAAACCCAGCACGATCTGGATGCCATTGTGGTGGGTGTCGGGTCTGCCGGAACGTTGACCGGCTTGACCCGTTTTTTTAAGCGCGTGCAACCGGATCTGGAAATGGTTCTGGCCGACCCGGTGGGCTCGGTGATGGCCGAATACAGCCGCAGCGGGGTGATCGGCAAAGCCGGTTCCTGGGCGGTGGAGGGCATTGGCGAAGACTTCATCCCGTCGATCAGCGACCTGTCCAGCGTGCGTCATGCCTATTCGATCAGCGATGAAGAAAGCTTTGATCACGCCCGCCAGTTGCTGCGGGCTGAAGGTATTTTGGGCGGTTCTTCAACCGGCACCTTGCTGGCCGCCGCGTTGCGTTATTGCCGCGAGCAAACCGAGCCCAAGCGCGTGGTCAGCTTTGTGTGTGACACCGGGACGCGTTATTTGTCCAAGGTCTACAACGACCAGTGGATGAAGGACCAGGGCCTGCTGCAGTTCAAGCATTACGGCGATTTGCGTGACCTGATTGCCCGACGTTTTGAGGATGGTCGGGTGATCAGCGCCAGCCCGGACGACACCTTGCTCACCGCTTTCCAGCGCATGCGCCTGGCCGATGTATCGCAACTGCCGGTGCTGGTGGATGGCAAGCGGCTGGTCGGGGTGATCGATGAGTCCGATATTTTGCTGGGCCTGCATGCCGATGCGTCGCACTTTAGCCGCACGGTCGCGAGCGCCATGACGGACACGTTGCACACCTTGGCGCCGCAGGCCAGTCTGGCTGAACTACAGGCCGAACTCGACCGCGGGCTGGTGGCGATTATTGCTGACGCTTCGGGCTTTCATGGCCTGATCACCCGCGTCGACCTGCTCAATCACCTACGGAGATCCCTTGCATGAGTCAGCACGATGAAAACGGCGCACACCGCGCCTTTGCCACCCGCGTCATCCACGCAGGGCAGGTGCCGGACCCTTCCACCGGGGCCTTGATGCCGCCGATTTATGCCAACTCCACCTATTTGCAAGAAAGCCCCGGCGTGCACAAAGGCCTGGACTACGGGCGCTCGCACAATCCGACGCGGTTTGCCCTGGAGCGTTGCGTCGCGGACCTTGAAGGCGGCACAGATGCCTTCGCTTTTGCTTCCGGGCTTGCGGCCATTTCGACGGTGCTGGAGTTATTGGACGCCGGTTCGCACATTGTCTCGGGCAACGATTTGTACGGCGGTACGTTCCGCCTGTTCGACAAAGTCCGCCAGCGCAGCGCCGGGCACAGCTTCAGCTTCGTCGACCTGACGGACCTCAGCGCTTTTGAGGCGTCGTTGCAGGACAACACGCGGATGGTCTGGGTCGAAACCCCGAGCAACCCGCTGCTCAGCCTGACTGACCTGGCGGCCGTGGCGAGCATCTGCCGGGCGCGCGGCATCATTTGCGTGGCCGATAACACCTTTGCCAGCCCCTGGGTGCAGCGCCCGCTGGAGTTGGGTTTTGATGTGGTGGTGCATTCGACCACCAAGTACCTGAACGGCCACTCGGATGTGATCGGCGGCATCGCCATCGTCAAGCACCTGGAACTGGCCGAGCGCTTGCGCTTCCTGCAAAACGCGGTGGGCGCGATTGCCGGGCCGTTTGATGCCTTCCTCACCCTGCGCGGGGTTAAAACCCTGGCCCTGCGCATGGAGCGTCACTGCAGCAACGCGCTGGAGCTGGCGCAATGGCTGGAGCGCCAACCGCACGTGTCGCGTGTGCACTACCCGGGGCTGGCATCGCACCCGCAGCATGAGTTGGCGCGTCGGCAGATGCGTGGGTTTGGCGGGATGATTTCCATCGACTTGAACACCGACCTGGCGGGCGCCCGGCGCTTCCTTGAAAGCGTGCAGATTTTTGCCCTGGCCGAAAGCCTGGGCGGGGTTGAAAGCCTGATCGAACACCCGGCCATCATGACCCACGCCACCATCCCCGCCCAAACCCGTGCGCAGTTGGGTATCGGCGATGGTCTGGTGCGGCTGTCGGTGGGTGTTGAGGATGTCGACGATTTGCGCGCTGACCTGGCACAGGCGCTGGCGCGGATTTAAATCTTGCCTAACCCTCTGTAGGAGCGAGCTTGCCTCGCGATCTTTTAAACGGTCGCGAGGCATTTTTTTCAGACTTTAAACGCTGACGTGCAGACGCACGTCGACGTTACCGCGGGTGGCGTTGGAGTAAGGGCACACCTGGTGCGCAGCGTCTACCAGCGCTTGAGCGTCGGCTTGCTCAAGGCCCGGCAGGCTGATGTGCAGGTCGATGTCCAGACCGAAACCGCCCGGGATCTGGCCAATACCCACGTGGGCCGTGATCGAGGCGTCGGCCGGAATACTGCGCTTGGTCTGGCTGGCGACAAATTTCAAGGCACCGATAAAGCAGGCCGAGTAACCGGCGGCAAACAGTTGCTCAGGGTTCGTGGCTTCACCGCCCGCACCGCCCAGTTCTTTTGGCGTGGTCAGCTTGACGTCGAGGACCTTGTCACTCGAAACAGCGCGACCATCACGGCCACCGGTAGCGGTTGCAACAGCGGTATAGAGAACGTTCATGGCGGTCTTTCCTTACTGATAAGTGTCTGATGAGATTTATCTTTAGCGCTAATTGTTTGCGCGCTAAGAAGATAGCTAAAAATTAGCGCTCAAATAGTTTGTGCGCAAGTTATTTTTTTCATGACGCACCTAAAACAGATCTATCTTGTTGATATAAAAGACTATTTATTTTCAGGAAACAAACTGACTGTAGGAGCGAGCTTGCCTCGCGATCTCTTGATCTTTAAAAATCAAAAGATCGCGAGGCAAGCTCGCTCCTACAGACGGAATAATATTCAGAGGCTGGCGTGCAGGTTGCGGCGCAGCAGTAGCAGGTTTTTCTGGATGTCTTGCAACTGCTCCAGGCTCAGCCCGCTGGCGGCCAGGATGCACTGGGGGATGGTCTTGGCTTTTTCTTGCAGCGCTTTGCCTTGCTCGGTCAAGCGCAGGTGAACCACTCGCTGGTCTTCATGGCTGCGAACCCGGCTGAGCATGCCTTCGGCTTCCAGACGCTTGAGCAACGGCGTCAACGACCCCGGATCTGTCAGCAGACGCGCACTGACTTCCCCTACGGTCAGACCGTCTTCTTCCCATAACACCAGCATCGCCAGGTATTGCGGGTAGGTCAGGTTCAAGGCCTGAAGCAGGGGCTTGTACACCTTGGTCATCATCAGCGAGGTGGAGTGCAGTGAAAAACACAGCTGGTTTTGCAGCAGCAGGTAATCACAACTGCCAGCGTCTGCCGGGGCGGAGTGGTCGTCGACAGTCATCACAGGAACCTTGGCGTTAAAAGAGCCAACAATTTAGCGTCAATACCTTTAGCGCACAATGTAGTTTCCACGCCAGCTGCATCAGCCTTGTGCGATCTATGAATTATTAGTTAGTTGTCGCGAAGGCCCACGGCGTCGAACATGTTCTGCAAGCAACGCCTATCAGGCCATTTCAGGGCAATTTCAGGACAAGGGAAACCGGTTTCATGCATCAGAAAAAACGTTCGTCGCGGCACACGGTCATTCACGGTCTGTGCAACCTCAGCTTGCGGACGGCGGGTGCTGTCGCAATCACCCTCGCGACACTGAGCGGGGCTCAAGCGGCCACGTCCGCCACTGATACCATCAAGGCCTACAAGCTGTGCACCGGCGCGGACGACGCCTCGCATGTTCTGCAAGGGACCATCAACCAGAACATGCGCAACGACGTGACGGCCATTCACTTCAAGCAAAGCCCGGCGCATGCCTCGTTTGACTGGCATAACGACCCGGAGCCGCAGTACGTCATGACCTTGTCCGGCACGCTGGCCTTTGAGACGCGCACCGGTGAGACGTTTACTTTGCACCCGGGCGAAGTGCTGCTGGCAGCCGACAACACCGGCTCCGGGCACCGCTGGAAAATGGTCGATGATCAACCGTGGCGTCGTGGCTACGTGGTTCTGAAACCGGGTGCCGCCGATTCATTCGTGCCTAACGACCCGGCGGCTGCGAAAGTCTGCCAGTAAGCCCCGTTCCTGTAGTCGCTGCCGAGGCCGCAATGCGCTGATCAGGGGTGCCGCATCACACCGATCAACGTCTTGTCATTGGGGCGGCGACTACCTTTTATTGCACTTGAGGCATCACCTCAGGCGTCTTGCGGCTGTCTGCCCGCTACAAAGGCCAGGCGCTCCTGCATGCCTGGACTCGCTGCCGGCCCGGCCTTGACGGTGCACTGTTCAATGGGCACCGCACGGCCTTCAACCGCGTCCATCAGCACCACCTGGAGTGGATGGCGGGTCTGTTGATCAATGATCTGCACACTTTCGCCCTCGGGCGTGTAATGCCGATTGCCCCAGGCAATAAACGCCATGATCACGATTTTGAAATCTTCTCCCACCGCCGTCGGTACGTATTCATACCGGGGCGGGCGCTCGCTGTAGCGTCTGCGCTCCAGTAATCCTTCTTCGACCAGAGTGTTGAGCCTGCGCGTCAGCATGTTCGGGGCAATCCCCAGGCTTTGCGAAAATTCGTCAAAGCGCCTTAACCCTTGCAGCGCATCGCGCATGATCAAGATGCTCCACCATTCTCCTACCCGTTCCAGTCCACGGGCGACAGGGCATTCGGCGTTTGTAAGCGATGTGCGTTGCATTGCGGTTCCTGAGAGACGAGAAAAGTTTTGCTCACTGATGTTACTTTCATAATGATAGTTTCGTCACTGTACCGCTACCAAGCAAAATTTATGGAGTGAGCCATCGTGAGTAGACGCATTGTTGTGACGGGCATGGGCGCGGTGACCCCGCTGGGCTGTGGGGTCGAACAGACCTGGAGCCGTTTGCTGGCAGGGCAGTCCGGGATCCGTCGACTGCCTGAAGCGCTGGTCGGTGATTTGGCCGTCAGCATTGGCGGTCAGGTGCTGGACCGTGATCAGGACCCGCAAGCCGGGTTTGACCCCGACGCGCTGATCCCCGCCAAAGAACAGCGCAAGATGGACCGCTTCATTCTGTTTGCGCTTGCCGCCGCTAAAGAAGCGCTGGAGCAAGCGGGCTGGGCGCCGCAAACCGAACTGCAGCAAGAGCGTACAGCCACGATTATCGCGTCCGGTGTGGGCGGGTTTCCGGCTATTGCCGAGGCGGTGCGCACCGCTGACAGTAAGGGCCCGCGCCGCTTGTCACCGTTCACCATCCCGTCGTTTCTGTGCAACTTGGCGGCCGGGCATGTGTCGATTCTGCATCACCTCAAAGGCCCGCTGGGCGCCCCGGTCACGGCGTGTGCTGCCGGTGTGCAGGCGATTGGCGATGCGGCGCGGATGATTCGTGCTGGTGAAGTGGACGTGGCCGTGTGTGGCGGCGCCGAAGCCTGTATCCATCGCGTGAGCCTGGGTGGTTTTGCGGCGGCGCGGGCATTGTCCCACGGTTTCAACGACACCCCTGAGCGCGCCTCACGCCCGTTCGATAAAGCGCGCGACGGTTTTGTGATGGGCGAGGGCGCCGGTTTGCTGGTGATCGAAGAGCTGGAGCACGCCCTGGCCCGAGGCGCCAAGCCGATTGCGGAACTGGTGGGGTATGGCACCAGTGCCGATGCTTACCACATGACCGCCGGGCCGGAAGATGGCTCAGGTGCACGGCGGGCGATGGAGCAGGCGATTAAGCAGGCGGGTATAACCCCGGCGCAGATCCAGCATTTGAACGCCCATGCCACCTCGACCCCAGTGGGTGACAAAGGCGAGTTGGCCGCCATCAACAGCCTGTTTGGCGACAACCCCGACGTTGCCATCAGCGCCACCAAATCAGCGACCGGGCACTTGTTGGGCGCGGCAGGTGGCATTGAGGCGATCTTCACCTTGCTGGCCTTGCGCGACCAGATCGCCCCGGCAACCCTGAACCTTGAGACGCCAGACCCTGCGGCTGCCGGGCTCAATCTGGTTCGCGGGCAGGCGCAAAAGCTGGCGATTGAATACGCGATTTCAAATGGTTTCGGCTTTGGCGGGGTCAATGCGAGCGTGCTGTTCAAGCGTTGGCAGTGAGTGTTGATGTAACTGACGGATGTCAGGGCCTCCCCCATGGGTGAGGCCCTAGCGCCTTTCAGGCTTTTAATTGTCGGTCAGCGAGTGTGCCGCGTACCTTCTTGCGGCGGTCCGCGTAGCGCCATTCGTCCCCGGCTTCAAAGCTTTTGATCCGGTTCAGCACCTGCGAACCGCCTGCGATGAGCATCTCTTTTTCAAACAACTCACGCAGACCTTTGCGTTGTTGTAAACGCACAACCGTATTTTTCAAAAACGCCGAGTATTCATTGGCGGAGCTTTCAAACGTGTTCTGAATGGCATCGTCCACCGGTTTGACAACATGCGTGTCGGGGCGGCTGAAATCAGTAAAGGGAATGGACGCAGTTGCAGCTTTTTCCCCCCGAAGCAGTGCCTCATACATGGCGTACGCCTCTTCATATCCTCGTTTGAACGACTCGTCTTCAAGCAACTTGAGCGCGGTTTGATGGTGCTTTTCGGCCCGTGCCAGTATCGATTCGATGTGATCCTGTTCAAGCTTGCGCGAGGCCAGCATTTGGCCGGTGGCGGCCATGATCTCTTGCTGGTGATAGTCGTGGTCCAGGCTCGCGTGAGTGTGCGGCTCTTCAGCGGGTTCGTCGGGGCGCCAGTTAATTTCACCGGATTTAATGCTGTCCTGATAGGCACTGGTCTGCGGTATCGCTTTGTTGTCGGTCAACACTGCGCTGGATCCGTATGCAGGTTGTCTGGACGTTTCGTCCTGCCGGGACTTGGCTGCATGGGCTTTCAACAGCCAGACCGTCGCCCAGATGACACTCAATTGAAGGGCGATAAGGGGGGGCCAAAAAAGAGTGAATACCGTCACCGCGGACCAGACAATACCGATGGGGATCAGCCATTTGGGGCCCAAGTAGCGGACAAGACCCAACGAAAGAATGATGACTAAGAGATGCAGCGCAATGGTCACAGCGTTTCCTCCATGGATTTTTTCGGCAGATTATAGACGCGGATTTCAACAAGGCATCCTTGTCACGTTTATTCGTCTGAATAGAACACGTATTGGAGGCTCTGACGTTTCTATGGCCCAGTCCTGAAGGCATTTTTTGGACCTGTGGCCTGTGCCGTTATGTCCCTACAGTAAGCCAACTTTTACAGAGGGCAGACGAGCATGGACTACACCTTTCAGCTTCTGGAAACCCCCACAGACCAACACGCCAGTTTTGATCTGATGCGCGTGTTGCGTCCGCATTTATCTGACCCGGATGCTTATGTCGCGCAATTGTCGCGGCAGACCCGGCAGGGCTACCGGTTGTTGGCGATCAGCAACGGCCAAGGGATGGTCGGGTTGGCCGGCTATCGCGAACTTGAAAACCTGATCTATGGCCGCTTTATTTACGTTGATGACCTGGTGATCAGCCCGCAGCTTCAAGGCTCAGGCGTGGGCACCACGTTGTTGAACGCCGTACGCGAGGAGGCCGTTCGACGCGGTTGCGATCATTTTGTACTGGATACAGGGCTGCACATGGCGTTGGCCCAGCGCTTTTACTTCCGTCAGGGGCTGCTGGCCCGTGGTATGCACTTCACCGAAAAACTGAGCGAGGCCCACCCATGAAAACCGCACTGCTGATCAACGCCAGCCCCCACGGTGATTTTTCCCACGCCCGGCAACTGGCGCACGAGCAACTGCAGAGCCTGCGCCAACGTTACCCGGATCTGGAGTTGATCGAACGAAACCTGGCAGAACAGCCTTTGCCCCCGTTGAACATTGAGTACGGCGCGGCGTTGACCAAGCCCACGGCGTTCGATGCGCCGGTGTTTGATGTGTCCGAAGCATTGATTCAGGAGCTGGAGCGCAGCGATGTCGTGTTTGTTTGCACGCCCATGCACAACCTGACGGTTCCGGCGTCGCTGAAGCTGTGGATTGACTACGTGTTGCGCATCCATCGCACCTTTAGCTCGGGGCCAGACGGCAAAACCGGCTTGCTCGCCTCTCGCCCGGTTTACGTGTTGGTGGGTTCGGGTGGCTTTCATCAAGGGCCGAGGGCCAAACAGCGTGACTTCCTGACCGACTACCTGCGTGAAGTCTTCACGATGCTTGGGCTGTCTGACATCCACTTTGTGTATTTGGAAGGGCTGGTGTTTGGCGAAGAGGCGGTGGCCACGGCGCTGCAAAACGCCCGGCAACACCTTGCGAGTTTTGCGCTGTTCAATGAGTCGCTTTAAAGCTCCAGCTTGTACCCCACGCCATACAGCGACTGGATCGGGTCCTCTGCGGGGCACGCCTGCGCAAGCTTGCGCCGCAGGTTGCGGATATGGCTGTCGACCGTGCGGTCGGTGACCACCCGGTGATCGGAATACAGCTTGTCGAGCAATTGGTCGCGGGAGAACACCCGGCCCGGAGCGCGGGCAAAGGTGTTGAGCAGGCGCAGCTCAACCGGCGTCAGGTCCAGCGGCACACCATCAAAGGCAGCGCTGTAGCGGCTTTCGTCGATCTCGATACGCGCTTGCGCCACGGTCTCCAGGTGCGGGCTGCGGCGCAGTATCGCTTTGACTCGGGCCACCACCTCCCGTGGGCTGAAGGGTTTGCAGATGTAGTCATCGGCGCCTAGATCCAGCCCTAGCAAGCGGTCCACTTCTTCGACCCGAGCGGTGATCATGATGATCGGCACCGCGCTGAAACTGCGCAGTTCCCTGCAGATGTCCAGGCCATCGCGGCCCGGTAGCATCAGGTCGAGCAAGATCAAGCGTGGCGAATGCGCGCGAACCCACGGCACCACCTCAAGGCCGTTGCCCAGGCAATGGACCGGGTAGCCTTCGAGCGATAAATAATCGCGCATCAGGGCGACCAGTTTGGGTTCGTCTTCGACGATCAGAATGCTCATGAATCACCCTTTGCGTGGTAGCCGCAGGTTCAGCCAGAGGCCGCCGAGCGGGGAGTGGTCGGCTGTCAGGCTGCCGCCGTGGGCGAGGGCAATGCTGTGACAGATCGCCAAGCCCAGCCCGGCACCGCCGCTGGCCCGGTTGCGCGAGGCTTCGCCACGATAGAAGCGCTCAAACAGCCGCGGCAGTTGCTGGGGGTCAACACCGGGCGCGGAATCCATGATGCTGACGCACACGGCATCGTCCTCCTGGCTGGCGCGGATTTCCACCCGGCCACCGGGATCGGTGTAGCGCACGGCGTTTTCCAACAGGTTGCTGAACAGTTGTTGCAGGCGCTTGGCGTCCGCTTCGAGCACCAGCGGTTGTGCAGGCAGTTCCATATCAATGTGCAATTGCGCCGCGTTGCAGCGCTCCTGAAACATCGCCAGTGATTCCTTCAGCACGTCATTGAGTACGCATTCGCTCTTGCGATAGGTCAATGCGCCCACGTCTGCCAACGAGAGTTCATACAGGTCATCTACCAATTTGCTGAGCATCCCGACTTCAGCTTGCAAAGACTTCATCGAGGCGTGATCAAGGCTGCGCACGCCGTCTTCGATGGCCTCCAGCTCGCCGCGCAAGATCGACAGTGGCGTGCGTAACTCGTGGGATACATCGGCCATGAATTCGCGGCGCATGGTTTCATTGCGCTCCAGGGTGAAGGCCAGTTGGTTGAAGTCCCGGGCCAATTGGCCCACTTCATCGTTGGACGACACCGCCACCCGGTTGCTGTATTCGCCCTGGGCCAGCCGATGGGTGGCGGCGGCCACACGCTTGACCCGGTCGAGCAAGGTGCGCGCGATCCACCAGGCAATCAGCATCGCCAGCAGCAACGACAGCACCCCCACGGCCAGGCTGGTGCGCAATTGATACTGCTGAAAACGCTCGCCCCCGGCCTCGGTCACGCTTTGAAAGGGCGTCACGGCCAGCCAGCCGACGGTTTTGCCGCCCACGTCGATGGGGCGCAGCAGGGCGTCGTCACCGATCGAGGGGTAACCCGTGACCCTTTTTTTGTGCTGGTCGAGCAAGGCAATACGAAATAACGCGCCGGTGAGGTCGGACGGCAGCGGGTTTTTAAGGTCGCGGGTGCGCACTTCATCTTCTGGCTCCGGACGCATCACCTCAAACCAGCGATCAGGTTTATTGCGCAGAAACTCCCAACTGCCTTCGCGTTCATACGCGCTGGCCAATCGTGGTAACACCGGGGCCATGCGTTCCAGGGCCTGTTCGTTGAGGTAGCCGAGAAAGCCGCGGCCGAAGCTCCAACTGGTGGCCAGGCCCATGCTCAGGATGACCAACAACACACTGGCGAGAATCGCAATAAACAGTTTGGTGGAGATGCTCAGCTTCATGGGCTCGGGCTTGTCAGTGAATGGCCTGCTCATTTAGGCCCCCGCTGGCCGAAGATTCAAGGCGTGTGGGCAATCTTCAAATTTCCTGCACATTTGCCTCGCACGATGGCGCATGGCTTAAGCCACCCCACTTGCAGAGGCCGCTATGCCGACCAAACTTTTTGCTAAATCTCTGGTAACCGCCGCGGTGGTGGTTGCCGTACTGGTTCTTTTTGCCTTGGGCGGCTGCTCGGCTGACGATGCCCCGCCCGTGGCGCAAACCCCGAAAGTCCAGGTGATGACGGTGCAGCCGCAACGCCAGGCGCTGACCACCGAGCTGGCCGGGCGCACCCAGGCTTTTATGCTGGCTGACATTCGCCCGCAGGTGGGCGGAATTGTTCAGCAGCGGCTGTTTGTCGAGGGCGCCGAGGTCAAGGCCGGGCAGGCGCTGTACCAAATCGACCCGGCGCCGTACAAGGCCACGCTGGCCGAAGCGCAAGCGACAGCAAGCAAGGCCCGCGCCACGCTCAAGTCGGCGCAGGCCACGGCCACGCGTAATGCAGCGTTGGTAAAAATTGACGCCATCAGCCAGCAAGACAACGAAGATGCCCAAGTCAGCTTGCTCACGGCCCAGGCCGAGTTGCAGGTGGCGCAAGCCGGGGTCGACACGGCCCGGATCAATCTGGGCTATACCCGGATCACCTCGCCGCTCAGCGGCCGTATCGAAACCTCGACCGTCACCCCCGGCGCGTTGTTGGTCGCCGCGCAAACCACGGCGCTGACCACGGTGCAGCAACTGGACCCGATCTACGTCGATATCACCCAATCGACCACTGAGCTGCTGCGCCTCAAGCGCGACCTGGCCAGCGGTGCGTTGCAAGGCAATAGCGCCGAAGGCGAAGCACCGGTGTTGCTGACGCTCGATGATGGCAGCCCCTACAACCATGCCGGCACCCTCAAGTTCAGCGGTGTCGCGGTCAACCAAGGCACCGGCACCGTGACCCTGCGCGCCGTGTTCGCCAACCCTGAGCACCTGTTGTTGCCGGGCATGTATGTGCGCGCGGTTCTGGAGCTGGCCAGCGATGACAAGGCCATTTTGATACCGCAAAAAGCCTTGACCCGAAGCGCCAGTGGCGTGACTTCGGTGCTGGTGGTAGTCAACGGCAAGGTTGAGCAACGGGTACTGGCGATTGACCGGGCGGTGGGTAACCAGTGGTGGGTCAGCGCCGGGTTGAATGCGGGTGACCAAGTGATTATCGAAGGCGGGCAGAAGGTTCGGGTCGGCGCCGAGGTGCTGGCGCAAAACAGTGAAGCCCGGGGCGTGCCACGCGCCGTGACACCCACCGCCATTGCGCAGGGGAACTGAGCATGGCGCGCTTTTTTATCGACCGGCCGATTTTTGCCTGGGTGATCGCCATCGTCATCATGCTCGCGGGGGCGATGTCGATCAGTCAGTTGCCGCTGGAGCAATACCCGGACATCGCACCGCCCACCGTGCGCATTTCTGCAACCTACACCGGCGCCTCGGCCAAGACCGTTGAAGACTCGGTGACCCAGATCATCGAGCAGCAAATGACCGGGCTCGACAAGCTCACCTACATGTCGGCGTCCAGCAGTTCGGCAGGCAGCGCCAGTATCAGTTTGACCTTCGATGCCGGCACCGACCCAGACGTGGCGCAGATGCAGGTGCAGAACAAGCTGCAACAAGTGGAGTCGCGGCTACCCGCTTCGGTGCAGAGCGAAGGCCTGACCGTGACCAAGGGCGGCTCTGACTTCTTGATGATTGCAGCCCTCGCGTCCGACAACCCTAGCGTGACCGGCACGCAAATTGGCGATTACATCTCCAGCACCTTGCTTGACTCGATTGCCCGGATCGACGGAGTCGGCGAGGTGCAAACCCTCGGTTCGGGCTACGCCATGCGCATCTGGCTGGACCCGGCGCTGCTCGAAAAATACGCCTTGATGCCCTCGGATGTGATCACCGCGCTGGAGGCACAAAACACCGAAGTGTCGGCGGGCCAGCTCGGGGCGTTGCCAGCCGTGGCCAAGCAGCAACTGAATGCAACGATCAGTGCGCGCAGCAAATTGCAGACCGCCGAAGAGTTCCGCAATGTGTTGGTCAAGTCCGACAGCACGGGCGCGGTGGTGTTGCTCGGTGAG
This sequence comes from Pseudomonas sp. FSL R10-1350, assembly GCF_009600525.1. Classification (NCBI taxonomy): domain Bacteria; kingdom Pseudomonadati; phylum Pseudomonadota; class Gammaproteobacteria; order Pseudomonadales; family Pseudomonadaceae; genus Pseudomonas; species Pseudomonas sp. FSL R10-1350. Next base: position 25,345 of record NZ_WIVR01000050.1, on the reverse strand, counting down.
GTGGCGCGGGTTGAGCTGGGCAGTGACAGCTACGACGTGAACTCGGCCCTCAATGGCAAGCCCGCCGCTGCGATGGGCGTACAGCTGGCCACGGGCGCCAATGCGCTTAAGGTCGGGGAGGCCGTCAAGGCCAGGCTCGCCGAGCTCCAGCCGTTTTACCCGAGCGAAATGCAGCTCAAAAATGTGATCGCCTATGACACGACCCCGTTCGTCAGCCTGTCCATCGAAGAGGTGGTCAAGTCGTTGGGCGAAGCCATCGTGCTGGTGGTGCTGATCATGTTTTTGTTCTTGCAAAATGTACGCGCCACGCTGATCCCGGCCATCACTGTGCCGGTAGTCTTGCTGGGCACGTTCGGGGTGCTGGCGCTGTTCGGCTATTCGATCAACACCTTGACCATGTTCGCCATGGTATTGGCCATCGGCCTGTTGGTGGACGACGCGATTGTGGTGGTGGAAAACGTCGAACGGGTGATGAGCGAAGAAGGGCTTTCGCCGCTGGAAGCCACGCGCAAGTCGATGGCCGAAATCACCAGCGCGCTGGTGGGCATCGCGTTGGTGCTGAGCGCGGTGTTTATCCCCATGGCGTTTTTTGGGGGTTCAACCGGGATCATTTATCGGCAGTTTTCGGTGACCATCGTTTCGGCCATGGTGCTCTCGGTGCTGGTGGCCATGACCCTGACGCCCGCGCTGTGCGCGACCTTGCTCAAGCCTTCCGATGCCACAGGGCACGCTGCTGCTAGCGGCTTCTTCGGAGGGTTCAACCGCACCTTTGAGCGCAGCGCAGAGGCTTATCAAAAAGGCGTAGGAGTGATCGTACGCCGGGGAGGTCGCAGCCTGGTCGTGTACCTATTGGTGATCGCCGCCATGGCGGCTGGTTACTCCAGCTTGCCAACCTCATTTTTGCCCGATGAAGACCAGGGCATCTTGATGGCCCAAGTGCAGTTGCCCGTGGGCGCAACGGATGACCGAACCCAGGCGGTGCTCAAGCAGTTCGAGGGCTATATGCTCGAGCAGCCGGAAGTCGAAGCGCTGATCAGCATCTCGGGCCTGGGCATGGGCGGCAACAGTCAGAACTCGGCCCGGGCCTTTATCCGGCTCAAGGACTGGAGCGAGCGCACGGGCGCAGGCCAGGACGCCGCGTCTATCGCGCAGCGGGCAACCGAGGCGTTGTCGAGCATTGGCGATGCCAACGTATTTGTCATGCAACCGCCTGCCGTGCGCGGGCTGGGGCAAAGCTCCGGGTTCGATTTGCAGCTCAAGGACCTCGCGGGGCTGGGGCATGACGCGTTGGTGGCGGCGCGCGAGCAATTTATCGAACTGGCGCAAAAAGACCCGCGTCTGCAAGGCGTGCGCAGCAACGGCCTGGACGACACACCGCAGCTCAAGGTCAACATTGATGATCGCAAGGCGGGCGCCTTGAGCCTGAGCACCAGCGACATCAACGCCACCTTGTCCACCGCGCTGGGCGGCACTTACGTTAACGATTTTCTTAACCAGGGCCGGGTGAAAAAGGTCTACGTGCAGGGCGAGGCGACCGCGCGCATGCAGGCCGCCGACCTGGACCATTGGTTTGTACGTAACAGCAACGATGAAATGGTCCCGTTCTCTTCGTTCGCCAGCACCTCGTGGAGTTACGGCTCGCCATTGCTCGAGCGCTATAACGGCAGTTCGTCGCTGGAGGTGGTGGGTGATCCCGCGCCGGGCGTGAGCTCCGGGGTGGCCATGGACGCCGTGGAGAGCATCATCCGGCAGTTGCCCGAAGGCATCGGCTACGAGTGGACCGGGCAGTCTTATCAACTGCGTTTGTCGGGCTCGCAAGCACCGTTGCTGTACGGGATATCGGTGCTGTTTGTGTTCCTGTGTCTGGCGGCACTCTACGAGAGCTGGTCAGTGCCTTTCTCGGTGATGCTGGTGGTGCCGCTAGGTGTGGTGGGCGCCGTGCTGGCCACGCGTTTCAGCGGGTTGAGCAATGACGTGTACTTTCAAGTGGGTTTGCTGACCACCGTGGGCCTGGCGGCGAAGAACGCGATTTTGATTGTGGAGTTCGCCAAGCACCTGCATGAGCAGGGCAATAGCTTGATCGAGGCCACCCTGATCGCGGTGCGCCAGCGCCTGCGACCGATTCTGATGACCTCACTGGCCTTTATGTTTGGTGTCTTGCCGCTGTCGCTGAGCACGGGCGCAGGTTCTGCCGGGCGCCGTGCCATCGGTACCGGAGTACTGGGCGGCATGTTCAGCGCCACGCTGTTGGGCATCTTCTTTGTACCGCTGTTTTTCGTGCTGATTCGCCGCCGCTTCAGTCGCGTTCGCACCCCTGACCCAAAAGGTGACGCATGAGTCGTTTTCGTTGGCCCTTGCTGGCAGCCTTGGCGCTGCTCAGCGGTTGCATCAATCTGGCGCCCACGTATGAGCGCCCTCAGGCTGCGGTCGATGAACAATGGCTGCCGGGCACTGCTGTGCCCAACGGCCAAGCCGCGGCGGACATCCGTTGGCAGCAGTTTTTTACCGACCCGCGCCTGGCGCACCTTCAGGCGCTGGCGTTGACCAACAACCGAGACTTGCGGGTGGCGACCCTGAACATTGAAAAGGCCCAGGCGCAGTATCGCATCCAGCGCGCGGCGGGTTTACCGGCGATCGACGCGAGCGTAAGTGGCAGCCATAGTCGAACGTCCGGCACCACCAGCCACGATTACAGCGCCCAATTGGGGCTGAGCAGTTACGAGCTGGATCTCTTTGGCCGCGTGCAGAACCTCGAGGACGAGGCGCTGGAAGCGTACCTGTCGCTGGCCGAAACCCGGCGCAGCACACAGATCAGCCTGGTGGCCGAAGTCGGCATCGCCTGGTTGACCCTGGCGGCCGACAACGAACGCTTGGCGTTGGCCCGGCAAACCCTGGTCAGCCAGCAGGCCACCTATGACCTGACCCAGCGCAGCCATGCACTGGGCGGGGCCGCCGGTTTGGCGGTGTCTGAAGCCCAAACCACCGTGGAGTCGGCCAAGGTCGACGTCGGGGTGTATGCCAGCCAGGTCCTGCAAGATCAGAATGCCTTGCGCCTGTTGGTCGGCAATGCCATCCCGGCGCAATACTTGCCCGGCGACAGCTTGCAGTCGGTCGCGATGCTGGTGCAGGTGCCGGGGGAATTGCCCTCCACCCTGTTGCAGCGTCGCCCTGACGTGCTGGCGGCCGAGCACACGCTCAAGTCGGCCAACATCGATATCGGTGCCGCCCGCGCCGCGTTCTTCCCCAGTATTACCCTGACGGCAGGGGCGGGCTCGGCCAGCTCCAGCCTGTCGAGCCTGTTCAGCGGTGGTAGCGGCGCGTGGAACTTTGCGCCGAGTATCAGCCTGCCAATTTTCGACGCCGGCAGCCATCGGGCTGCGCTGGACTCCGCCAAGGTCGCCCGCGACATTGAGGTGCAGACCTACCAGAAAACCCTGGAGACCGCTTTCAGCGAAGTGGCCGATGCCCTGGCCGTGCGCAGTACTCTGGATCAGCGTCTGGCTGCCCAAATGGCGCTGACCAAGGCCAGCCGCACCAGCTATGACTTGTCACAGGCCCTGTATCAGGGCGGTTCGCAAAGCTACCTCGAAGCCCTGGTGACCCAGCGCTCGCTGTACAGCGCCGAGCAAGATTTGATCACCCTTCGGCTGGCCGAGCAGAGCAACCGGGTGACGTTGTACAAAGTGCTGGGGGGCGGCTGGAATGCCAACTGATGAATGGACAGGTGCTTTGGATGCACGGCACTAATGCCCGCAAGCGCTTGTCTATGCTCCTGACTCTGTACGCAAACATGTCGTACAGCTCGAGGGCCGAATGGCCCGTCGTTCTGACAGGAGGCAGCGATGAGCAAAAAAATACTAGTGGTACTGACCAGCGTCGAGAAGTACCCCAATCTGGATCGCGCGACGGGTTTATGGCTGGGTGAGGCCGTGCATTTTGTGCACAAGGTCGAGGCCGCCGGGTATGCCGTGGATTACGTCAGCCCGCAAGGCGGTTACACCCCGATTGACCCGCACAGCCTGGCCAAGGACATGGCCTCGGAGATTGACTGGAAGTGGTATCACGACAAGGCGTTCATGAACCGCTTGGGCGCCACACTGAAGCCGGACGAGATCAATCCTGACGATTACGCGGCGATTTATTATGCCGGTGGGCATGGGGTGATTTGGGACTTCCCGGACAACGAGCAATTGCAGGCGATCAGCCGCCACATCTATGAGCACGGCGGGGTGGTGTCGTCGGTGTGCCATGGTGCGGTGGGCTTGCTCAATATCAAACTGTCCAATGGCGAGCTACTGATCAAGGGCAAGCGGGTCACCGGCTTTTCCAATGAGGAAGAGACCCTGGCCGGTCTGGCTGATGTGGTGCCGTATCTCACCGAGACCGAATTGGTGAAGTGCGGCGCTCACTATGAAAAGGCTGACGCTCCGTGGGCGCCGTTCGCTATCGCCGATGGACGTTTGATCACCGGGCAGAACCCGGCCTCGGGTGGCCCGGTGGCAGAGCACGTGCTGGCAGCGCTCAAATAAACGGACCCGCCCCCCGGCCGATGCGGGTTTGCCAGCCCGCATCGGCGCCTTGCCTGCATGGGCAAAACCAACATTAAACTTTTGAATCGCAAGCTTATTCTGTAGCCTTAGCGCGCTTGATAGCTGGTCCGTGCCTGATAACACACATTCTCCCGGCGGGACTCGACAGTCCGGAGCCGGTGGTACACTCGACTTTCGCGCCTTAGCGCTTGCAGGTCTTGCGAACATGACGCAAATTTCTGAACGACTTCTGGTCCAAGCCCACCTCGATGCCAAGCAGCCAACGCCTTTGACTGCCGAGCAAGAGGCGACGCTGCGTGCAGCCATTGCTGCCGAACTCAAAGCGCGTGATGCGGTACTGGTCGCGCACTTCTACTGTGACCCGGTGATCCAGGCCCTGGCCGAAGAAACCGGTGGTTGCGTGTCTGACTCCCTTGAAATGGCGCGTTTTGGCGCTGCTCACCCGGCCAAGACCATTTTGGTGGCAGGCGTGCGGTTCATGGGGGAGACGGCAAAAATCCTGACCCCTGAAAAACGCGTGCTGATGCCGACCCTGGAGGCCACGTGTTCGCTGGACCTGGGCTGCCCGGTCGAAGAGTTCTCGGCGTTTTGCGATCAACACCCCGAGCGCACCGTGGTGGTGTACGCCAACACCTCGGCGGCCGTTAAAGCGCGGGCCGATTGGGTGGTGACGTCCAGTTGTGCACTGGAAATCGTCGAAACCCTGATGGACAACGGCGAGAAAATCATTTGGGGCCCGGACAAGCACCTGGGGCGTTACATCCAGCGTCAGACCGGGGCAGACATGCTGCTGTGGGACGGTGCTTGCATCGTTCACGAAGAGTTCAAGTCCAAGCAACTGGAAGACATGAAGGCTTTGTACCCGGACGCCGCGATTCTGGTGCACCCGGAGTCGCCGGAGTCGGTGATTGAGCTGGCAGACGCGGTGGGTTCCACCAGCCAACTGATTGCCGCTGCGCAAAAGCTGCCGAACAAAACCTTTATCGTCGCTACCGACCGCGGCATTTTTTACAAAATGCAGCAGTTGTGCCCGGACAAAGTCTTTATCGAAGCCCCGACTGCCGGTAACGGCGCGGCGTGCCGCAGTTGTGCGCATTGCCCGTGGATGGCCATGAACACCCTGGAGCGCACCCTTGAGTGTCTGCAAAAGGGCACAAACGAGATCTTTGTCGACCCGGCTCTGGTGCCCCACGCCGTTCGCCCGCTCAAACGCATGCTGGATTTTACCCAGGCCGCGCGCTTGAAACTGGCGGGTAACGCCTAAACCCAACCAGATCCACTTGTAGGAGCGAGCTTGCCTCGCGATCTTTTGAACCTTAAAAGATCGCGAGGCAAGCTCGCTCCTACCGGTTTATGGTGTTGGGTCAGTTCATCATGTCTTTGATCGCCCGCTCTTGATCCATCAGCTCGCGCTGGCGTGCATCGAGGCGTGACGACAGCTGGAAGTTGTTGGTGAGCTTTTTCGCAAAGGCGATTTGCTGGATGGCCTGACGGTAGTCGCCCATCAAGGCGAAGTACTCGGCGCGGGCCTGGTGCAGGCCAATGATGTTGCCCGACAACCCGCGGGTTTCTGCTACCTGATACCAGACGTCCGGGTCATCCGGGCGGCTTTTGAGCAGGGCGTCCAGGGCTTTTTCGGCATCGGCCGGGCGATTTTGCTTGAGCAGCAAGTCGACCCGGACCTGATTCAACGGGTAGTTGCCAGGGTACAGCGTGCGCATTCTGTCGACCCGCTGCTGGGCATCGGCCAGACGGTTGCTGTCCATGTCCAGCTCGATTTGCGCCAGGTTGTAGGTGATGTCGTTGGGCGCCTTGTCCAGCAACGGCTTCAGGGTGGTGCGGGCTTCGTTGAACTGGCTGCCCTTGATTTGGGCAATCGCCAGACCGTAACGGGCGACGTCATTTTTTGGGTTTTCATCCAACTGCTGGCGGAACCGCTTGGCGGCCAAGCCCGGTGTGTCTTCGTATTGCAGTTGGACCCGGGCACGAATCAGTTGATAGCGCAGGCTGTCTTCGGTGCCGCCGATTTTGGCCTGTTCGGCGCGGTTGCGGGTGTCGGCAATACGCGACTCGGTCACCGGGTGAGTCAGCAAAAATTCAGGCGGCTTGGCATCAAAGCGATACTGGCGCATCAAGCGCTCAAACATGGTGGGCATGGAGCGCGGGTCGTAACCGGCCTTTTCAAGGTTGAGGATGCCGATACGGTCAGCCTCTTGCTCGTTCTGGCGCGAGAAACGTCGTTGCTCCTGAAAGGCCGCTGCCTGGGTGCCGGCGATGGTGGCAATACCGGCGTCACCGGCGCCCGAGGCGGCGATCACAATACCGGCGAGCAGGGCCGCCATCATGGGCAGTTGCATGCGTTGCTGGGCTTCTACACCGCGGGCAAAGTGGCGTTGCGACAAGTGAGCAAGTTCGTGGGCGAGTACCGAGGCGTATTCGCCTTCAGTCTGGGCGTTGAGGAACAACCCGCCGTTGACTCCGATAATCCCGCCGGGCGCCGCGAAGGCGTTGAGCTGCGGGCTGTTGATCAGAATGAATTCCAGACGCCGGTCCTGCACCTGGCTGGTTTCGACCAGTTTGTAGACGCTGGTTTCGACGTAGTCCTTGAGTTGCGGGTCATTGAGCTGCGACACCTGACTGCGCAGCATGCTCAACCAGGCACGGCCGAGTTGATACTCTTGCTGCGGAGACACGATGGCCGAGCTGGCGTCACCCAGAGACGGTAAATCGTCTGCGAAACTCGGTGATGCGAGCAGGCAAGCGAGCGTCAACAGGGTCGGGCGCAGAAAATTCATGCACAAAGCTCTAATCAATAAAGCGCTTACTGTAGCTGGACACTCGGCTGGCGACCAGTGGCGGTCTGCTTGGGGTATTCTAGCGAGCTAAAAAATGCCACCCATAGGCATGCCTGAGGAAGTAAAAAATGACTGATGCGTTGGCGCATGATGCGCTAGTGGATGCCAGTGGCCTGAGCTGCCCACTGCCGTTGCTCAAGGCCAAGCTGGAGCTTAACCGTCTGGCCCAGGGGCAGACCTTGAAAGTCATCGCGACGGACGCCGGTTCGCTACGCGATTTTCGGGCATTCGCACGTCTGGCAGGGCATGAGCTGCTGCGTGAAGAAGAAGATTCTGGCACCTATCGCTACTGGTTACGCAAGGCCTGAGGCCGGGCGGCGTTTTCTCTTAAGGAATTTCGATGTTCAAAGTGTTACGAAATTGGGTGCAGCGCTACTTCTCTGATGAGGAGGCCGTGGTGCTGGCGGTGTTGTTGGTGCTGGCCTTTACGGCAGTGCTGACCTTGGGCGGCATGCTCGCACCGGTGTTGGCCGGCATGGTGCTGGCGTATCTGATGCAGGGCCTGGTGGTGGCGCTTGAACGCCTGCGAGTACCTGCCGGGGCGGCGGTCGGGCTGGTGTTTGCCCTGTTTATGGGGCTGCTGCTGGTGTTTATGATCGTGGTCGTGCCTTTGCTGTGGCACCAGTTGATCACCTTGTTCAATGAATTGCCGGGGATGCTGGCCAAGTGGCAGTCGCTGCTGTTGCTGCTGCCTGAGCGTTACCCGCATCTGGTGTCGGACGAGCAGGTGCTGCAAGCCATCGAGGTGGCGCGCGGTGAGATCGGCAAGTTTGGCCAATTGGCGCTGACTTTCTCGCTGTCCAGTTTGCCGCTGCTGGTCAACATCATGATCTATCTGGTGCTGGTGCCGATTCTGGTGTTCTTCTTCCTGAAAGACCGTGCGCTGATTGGTCGTTGGGTTCGCGGTTATTTACCCCGCGAGCGTGCGCTGATTACCCGTGTGGCCGAGGAAATGAACCGGCAGATCGCCAACTATATTCGCGGCAAGGTCATCGAAATCATCATCTGCGGCGGCGTGACCTACATCGCCTTCGTCACCATGGGCCTGAATTACGCGGCGTTGCTGGCGTTGCTGGTGGGTGTGTCGGTGGTGGTGCCGTATGTGGGCGCGGTGGTGGTGACGGTGCCTGTCATGCTAATTGCGTTGTTCCAGTGGGGCTGGAGCGACCAGTTCATCTACCTGATGGCGGTGTACGGGATCATTCAGACCCTGGACGGCAACGTGCTGGTGCCATTGTTGTTCTCTGAGGCGGTGAGTTTGCACCCGGTGGCCATTATTTGTGCGGTGTTGCTGTTCGGCGGGTTGTGGGGCTTTTGGGGGGTGTTTTTTGCGATCCCGCTGGCCACCCTGTGCAAGGCGGTGCTGGATGCCTGGCCACGTGAGCAGCAGGTGGTAGCGCCTCTGCTGTAAAGCTCGAAGCGCAGGCAAGAAAAAGCCCCGGCTCTCGCAAGAGAACCGGGGCTTTTTCGTTACGGCATCAGCTTACGCTTGAATGACCGGGATGTTGGCATTGGCTGCCGACTCACGGAATTCAGCGATCTGATCAAAGCTCAGGTAACGGTACACGTCCGTTGCCATGGTGTTGATCTCTGCTGCGTAAGCCAGGTATTCCTCAACCGAAGGCAGACGGCCCAGGATCGAAGCCACCGACGCCAACTCAGCCGAAGCCAGGTAAACGTTGGCACCGTCACCCAGACGGTTCGGGAAGTTACGGGTCGAAGTCGACACTACAGTGGAGTTCGGCTCAACGCGTGCCTGGTTACCCATGCACAGCGAGCAGCCTGGCATTTCCATGCGTGCGCCGGCTTTGCCGTAGATGCCGTAGTAGCCTTCTTCGGTCAGTTGGTGAGCGTCCATTTTGGTCGGAGGCGACAGCCACAGACGAGTTGGCAGCTGACCTTTGACCTTGTCCAGCAACTTGCCCGCAGCGCGGAAGTGGCCGATGTTGGTCATGCACGAACCGATGAACACTTCGTCGATTTTCTCGCCAGCAACGCTGGACAGCAGACGGGCGTCATCCGGGTCGTTTGGTGCGCAGAGCACAGGCTCTTTGATGTCGGCCAGATCGATTTCGATGATGTGCGCGTATTCGGCGTCAGCATCGGCTTCCATCAGCTCAGGGTTGGCAACCCAGGCTTCCATCGCTTGAGCGCGACGCTCAAGGGTACGCACGTCGCCGTAACCTTCCGCAATCATCCAGCGCAGCAGGGTGATGTTGGAGTTCAGGTATTCGGTGATCGATTCTTTGGACAGCTTGATGGTGCAGCCAGCCGCCGAACGTTCTGCCGAGGCGTCGGACAGTTCGAACGCTTGCTCGATGCTCAGGTTGTCCAGACCTTCGATTTCCAGGATGCGACCCGAGAATTCGTTGATCTTGCCTTTCTTCTCGACCGTCAGCAGACCTTTCTGGATAGCGACGTAAGGAATGGCGTGTACCAGGTCACGCAGGGTGATGCCCGGCTGCATTTCGCCTTTGAAGCGAACCAGAACCGATTCCGGCATGTCTAGTGGCATTACGCCAGTGGCTGCAGCGAACGCTACCAGACCCGAACCGGCAGGGAACGAGATGCCCATTGGGAAGCGAGTGTGGGAGTCGCCACCAGTGCCGACGGTGTCAGGCAGCAGCATGCGGTTAAGCCAGCTGTGGATGATGCCGTCGCCCGGACGCAGGGAAACACCGCCACGGGTCATGATGAAGTCTGGCAGGGTGTGGTGCGTGGTGACGTCGATCGGCTTTGGATAGGCCGCGGTGTGGCAGAACGACTGCATCACCAGGTCAGCGGAGAAGCCCAGGCACGCCAGGTCTTTCAGTTCGTCACGGGTCATTGGACCGGTGGTGTCCTGAGAACCTACGGTGGTCATCTTCGGCTCGCAGTAAGTGCCTGGACGAACGCCAGTCACGCCGCAGGCCTTGCCAACCATTTTTTGCGCCAGGGTGTAACCCTTGGTGCTTTCAACAGGTGCTTCAGGCTTTTTGAACAGATCGGTAGGGCCCAGACCCAGCTCGGCACGAGCCTTCTCGGTCAGGCCACGGCCGATGATCAGAGGGATACGGCCACCGGCGCGAACTTCGTCCAGCAGAACGGGAGTTTTCAGTTCGAAGGTGGTGATGACTTCGTCAGTACCGTGCTTGCACACTTTGCCAGCGTGCGGGTACAGGTCGATCACGTCGCCCATGTTGATGTTGCTGACGTCGAACTCGATTGGCAGTGCGCCAGCATCTTCCATGGTGTTGTAGAAGATTGGAGCGATTTTGCTGCCGAAGCAGAAGCCGCCTGCACGCTTGTTCGGTACATAAGGAACGTCGTCGCCGAAGAACCACAGTACGGAGTTGGTGGCCGACTTACGCGACGAACCGGTACCGACTACGTCACCGACGTAGGCAATAGGGAAGCCCTGACCGCGCATTTCTTCAATTTGCTTCATCGGGCCGATGGAGCCTTGAACGTCCGGCACGATACCGTCACGGGCCATTTTCAGCATGGCCAGGGCGTGCAGCGGGATGTCCGGGCGCGACCAGGCGTCTGGTGCAGGCGACAGGTCGTCGGTGTTGGTTTCGCCGGTAACCTTGAACACGCGCAGGCTGATTTTGTCTGCCAGTGTCGGGCGGTTTTTGAACCACTCGCCGTCAGCCCAGGACTCAATCACGGCTTTAGCGTGAGCATTGCCGTTTTTGGCTTTTTCAGCGACGTCGTGGAAGGCATCAAACATCAGCAGGGTGTGCTTGAGTTGCGCAGCGGCAACCGGTGCCAGCTCTGCGTCGTCCAGCAGATCAACCAGGGTCACGATGTTGTAGCCGCCTTGCATGGTGCCAAGCAGTTCAACAGCGCGTTGTTTGGTGATCAGGGGGGAGGTTGCTTCACCTTTCGCGATGGCGGCCAGGAAGCCGGCTTTTACGTAGGCAGCTTCGTCAACACCAGGTGGAATGCGGTTGGTGATCAGGTCAACGAGGAATTCTTCTTCGCCGGCAGGCGGGTTTTTCAGCAGCTCAACCAGGCCTGCAGTTTGTTCGGCGTTAAGCGGCTGGGGAACGATACCCAGGGCTGCGCGCTCTTCGATATGTTTGCGGTAGGCTTCAAGCACAGTTATTACCCTCATCATTGGTCCCAAATGGGTGTCCGGGACGCTCATCCAGGAATGCCAGGTACTCGTGCGCTGCAGGGCTTTTTGAGCCGCTTAGCCAGAGTTTCAAGGATTCCCAACAGAAGCTGTTTTCAAAGTTTTACGCCATCCGAACGGCGGGATGATGAAGGTTGATGGGGGCATTTGCTGTGCAAACACCCCGCACCAACACCGTTCTTCAGGATCAACTGTGCTCGTGACGCTTTGAAAACAGCTTCCAACGGACATTGGCGCCTTAAAAGGCAGGCTGATTCTACGGCAAAAACTTGTTAAAGGTAAGTTAGGCCCTGAAGGTTGAGGGGTGATCTGCGTTAGACAAAGGGCTAACATGGCCGTCTGTTTCACTCTGCAGTGCTCTATTTCGCCATGCCCAACCAAACCATCAAGACCCCTTGTATCGGCCTGTGCTCAACGGTTTACGGAGACCTCGTGTGCCGTGGCTGCAAGCGTTTCCACCACGAAGTGATCCACTGGAACGGTTACAACGAGGACGAAAAACGCGCTGTCTGGCTGCGGCTCGAACAGCTTTTAGTGCAGGTCATGGCGGCCAAGGTCGAGGTGTTCGACCCGCCGGCGCTGCGCAATCAGATGATTACCCGAAAAATACGTTTCGTAGAGAAGCAATCTGAATATTGCTGGGCGTACCAATTGATAGCCCGTGGCGCACGGGTGATCAATCAGTTGGAGATGTACGGGATGGTGTTGTTGCCTGAGTTTCGTGACTGGGGGCTGCCGGAGTTGCGTGACGCCATTGATCGGGAATTTTTCCTCTTGTCCGAAGCGCACTACGAGCGCTACATCGCCCCGGGCTTTCTCAAGGATGCGATGGGGCAATAGGTCCCGGCCCTCTGCCTCGCGATCTTTAAACGATCAAAAGATCGCGAGGCAAGCTCGCTCCTACACTTTTTGTTCCAGTTCCTTGACGATGTCTTCGGGCTTGAGCACCAGAACGTCGGACTCAAGCTTGTCGATCACGATTTCTGCGGTGTTGCCGATCAAGGCCGCTGACAAGCCGGTGCGCGCCACAGTACCGATTACCGTCACCACAGCGTCGAGCTTTCTGGCGACCTGCTGAATGATGATGTCTGCCGGGCCTTCTTTAATGTGCATGCGCTCGTCGCTGATTTCGAAGCGGCGCTGGAACTCCTTGCTGGCCGCCCGAAAGCTGGCTTCGTATTCGGTGTCGATCGGGTAAGCCGCATCCATCACCGCCAGGGTGGGCGCCGGGTGCGCACTGACGACGTGCAGTTCGCCGTGGGTCAGGCTGGCAATGCGAAAACCCTGGTCGATGATGGTTTTGTGCAGCGCCATGTGGTCTTCGTCGCCGTTGCCTACATCGACGGCGGCCAGCACCACTCCGTTGCTCCAGGGCTTGGTGGTTCTGACCAGCAAGACCGGGACAGGGCATTCGCGTAGCAGCTTCCAGTCTTCGGGGGTGAGCAGGATCTTTTTCAGGATGGAGTCGTCAACGTGTTGCTTGATCACCAGCCCGCAACCCTCGATTTGCTGCTCCTTGATGATGGTGGTGGGTAGGCTGTCGTGCCAGGCCTGACGCGACGTCACGCTGTAGCCTTCGGTGATCAGGCTGTTGGTCAGGACATTGAGCAAGGCTGAGTGATTGTGCTCTTTGTCGCCGATCAACAGGTGTAAATGCGCTTTGGAGGCTTTGGCGATTTCTTTGGCGCGCTTGAGGGCGAAGCTTTCCATCAGATGGGGTTCGATGACGACCAACAGGCTACGTATGGTTTGCATGACCGTTCACTCCATGTGCAATAAGGGTGGATGCGAGCACTATAGTTGCTCATCAGTAATTCGGACGTTGATGCATATCAAGTTGCGCGGTTGGTGCTGTGGCACATGGCCCGTATAATCGGCGCCTTTCGCCTCGTCCAGCCTTTGTGAGCCTCATGTCAGCGATACCTCAAAACACGTTCGGCCCGTTGTGCAATCTCCAGTGTTCGGGAGTGCGTGCATGAACCTTCCTGAAATCCATGAGTTCTTGGGTTGCCGTACCCCTGACGGCTGGATCGCTGCTGCATTGGCCGATCAGGAAACCCTGCTGATTGACCACAAAAACTGCGAATTCAAGGCCGCCAGTACGGCGTTGAGCCTGATTGCCAAGTACCACTCGCACGTTGACCTGATCAATATGATGTCGCGCCTGGCCCGTGAAGAGCTGGTGCACCACGAGCAGGTCATGCGCTTGATGAAAAAGCGCAAAATCGAATTGCGCCAATTGTCGGCGGGTCGTTACGCCTCGGGTTTACGCAAAGTGGTGCGTAACCACGAGCCGGTAAAGCTGGTGGATACGTTGGTGGTCGGGGCGTTTATTGAAGCGCGCAGTTGCGAGCGTTTCGAAGCGTTGGTGCCGCATTTGGACGAAGAACTCGGCAAGTTCTACTACGGCCTGCTCAAAAGCGAGGCCCGTCATTTTCAGGGCTATTTGAAACTGGCCTATCAATACGGCGACGCCAAAGACATTGCTCAAGTCATCGAGCGGGTGAGGGCGGCCGAGCAAGAGCTTATTGAAACCCCCGATGTTGAATTCCGCTTCCACAGCGGCGTGCCCGCTCAGTCTTAAGTCGCCAATGTGCGCCACAAGACCTGTAGGAGCGAGCTTGCTCGCGATCTTTTGATCTTGATCTAAGGACCCCCTCTCCCAAAGGAGAGGGCATCGATAGGGGGTTGCTGTCGATTCTCGGAGGTCTGCGCGCTACGCGAAGACTGATCTCCTGCAGTAGCGATAACCCATTCCTACATCTCAATAGTTAGCCTGCTATTTATAATCTTGACATTAGCTGCCTAAGCAGTAGTATTTGGTTACATTCCTGCCTAGGCAGCTTTCTGGTGTCCTGATGAAACACTTCCAGCCCGATACTTTTCAAAACTGCACCCTGGGTTTGCTTTTGGGACGTGCAGCCTTGCTTAAAGACCGCATCATCGACACGCACATGGAGCCTTACGGCATCACTGCTGCGCAGTTCAAGGTGCTGATCATCATGGCGCAATTTGCTGTCGATACTCCGGCCGAGCTGTGCCGCCACTTGTCACTGGACAGCGGCTCGATGACGCGCATGCTCGATCGCCTTGAGCAAAAGAGTCTTTTGATTCGCCAACGCTCTGACGCCGACAGGCGCCAGGTACGTCTTGTGCTGACTGAAGACGGGCAGGCGCTGGCAGATCGGCTCCCGACGATTGGCGCTGATGCCATGAATCAATTGGCGGGTGCAATCAGCCCACAAGAACTGCAAAGCCTGGAACAGATCCTTAAAAAAATACTGCTGGCGGCCGGTGATCCGATCACTATCCAACGCTTGGGTGAAAAATGAGCAACAGAGCATTACGAACAGGCTTAAGCCTGATGTGTGTGTCCCTTGCGTTGGCAGGTTGTGCCAGCTACAGCGGTTTGACCACCGAAGGCGCGCGCCTGGATGCGAAAAGCCTCCAGTCCGCTCAAGCCCTCAAGGGCATCAATGTGACCCCGGCAGCCTGGCCGCAAAAGGACTGGTGGAAGCGCTTGGGCGACAGCCAGTTGAATGGCTTGGTCGACGAGGCATTGCGTGACAGCCCGGACATGCAGATAGCCAGTGCCCGTGTGCATCAGGCCACTGCCGCCGCCGGCGCTGCCAATGCGGCACGCATGCCGACGCTGGACGCCGAGGCGGATGTGACGCGCTCGCGGCTATCGCGCTCCCAGGATCCAACCGGCCAGGGCGGTCGTTATGACACGGTGCGTGACATCGGTCTGACCTTCAATTACACCTTCGACCTGTGGGGCGGCCAGCGGGATGCCTGGGAAGCGGCTTTGGGCGAAGCCCGCGCTGCCGAAGTCGACAGCCATGCTGCGAGCCTGACCCTGGCGGCCGATGTGGCAAAGGCCTACAGCAATCTCGGGCATGCCTACAGCGTGCTGGATCTGTCGAAAGATGACCTTCAGCGCACCCGCAAAATGCTCGATTTGAGCAAGCAGCGGTTGCAGGCCGGTATCGACAGCCACTATCAGTACCAGCAGACCGAAAGCCTGGAAGCCAGCTCCCAGGAGCAGGTGATCAATGCACAGAAACAGGTCAAGAGCGCTCATATCGCCCTGGCCGTGTTGCTGGGTAAAGGACCGGACCGTGGCTTCGAAATTGCCCGTCCGCAGATTTTGACTCCCGCCGCCGTGGCTGTGCCAAGCACGTTGCCCGCCGAGTTGCTGGGCCGTCGCCCCGATATTGTGGCGGCACGCTGGCGGGTCGAAGCGGCCAGTAAAAATATTGCCGCAGCCAAAACACGTTTTTACCCCAACCTCAATTTGAGTGCCGCTGCCGGGACTCAGTCCTTGCTGGGCGATGCGCTGTTTGGTTCGGCCAGCCGCTTTATGAACATCGCCCCGGCCATTTCGCTGCCGATTTTTGACGGCGGCCGTCTGCGTGCCGGGCTGGATGCCGAAGACGCCAATTACGACCTGGCCGTCGCGCAGTACAACAAGACGCTGGTGGCCGCCCTCGGTGATGTCAGCGATACCCTCGAGCAATTGAACGCCATGAGCGAGCAAGTCAGCACTCAGAAACGCGCGGCTGATATTGCCCAGCAGTCGTATGACTCGGGATTACAGCGCTACGAATCCGGCATCGGCAGTTACCTGGATGTCCTCAGCATCGAGCAGCAATTGCTCCAGGCGCAGCGCCAACTGGCTGACCTGAATGCTGAGCAGATCACGCTTTCGATTCAACTGATGCAAGCCCTGGGCGGTGGCTTTGAGCCCGGCAATGCGGCTGCGGCCGTTCCTGTTCAAGCCTCCCTGGCAGAATAATTTAGGTAATCGTCATGGCTACTGTGCAAACACCGAATGAAGCGCAACACAATCAGGACGCTGGTAATCAGCGTAAACGTAAACTCTGGCTGAGTGGCCTGGCCATTTTGGTCATCCTGGTCGGCCTGGGCGTCTGGGGCTGGCATGAGTTGTATGGTCGCTGGAGCGAAAGCACCGACGACGCCTATGTCAACGGTAACGTGGTCGAAATCACGCCATTGGTTGCGGGGACGGTGGTGAGCATCGGCGCCGATGATGGCGATCTGGTTCATGAAGGGCAGGTGCTGCTTAACTTTGACCCGAGCGATTCGCTGGTCGGCTTGCAGAGCGCCGAAGCCAACCTGGCCCGTACCGTGCGTCAGGTTCGCGGCCTGTTCAGTAACGTAAGCGGTACCAAAGCGCAGGTGGCGGCGCAAAAAGTCGCCGTGCAAAAAGCCCAGGACAACTTCAATCGCCGGAAAAACCTGGCAGCAAGCGGGGCTATTTCCCAAGAAGAGCTGTCCCATGCGCGGGATGACCTGGCGTCTGCACAAAGTGCCTTACGCAATAACGAGCAGCAACTCGACACCACCAGCGCACTGGTAGACAACACGGCCATTGCCAACCATCCGGATGTGCTGGCCGCCGCTGCGCAATTGCGTCAGGCGTATCTGGAACACGCACGCACCACGTTGATTGCGCCGGTGACCGGCTATGTCGCCAAACGTACCGTGCAATTAGGGCAGCGCGTTCAGCCAGGCACCGCGTTGATGGCGGTTATCCCGCTTAACCAGCTGTGGATCGACGCCAACTTCAAGGAAACCCAACTGGACAAGATGCGCATTGGCCAGCCGGTTGAAATTGAATCGGACCTGTATGGCAGCAACGTCAAGTACAGCGGCACCGTCGACAGCATCGGTGCGGGCACCGGCAGCGCGTTTGCCCTGTTGCCAGCGCAAAACGCTACCGGCAACTGGATCAAAATCGTTCAGCGTGTTCCGGTGCGTATCCACATCAATGCCGATGAGCTGGCCAAGCACCCGCTGCGCATCGGGCTGTCGACCACGGTTGACGTGAACCTGCATGACCAGAGCGGCCCGGTGCTGGCGCAACAGCCTCCGCAGAAGGCGATGTTCACCACCAACGTGTACGAGCAACAGCTGGCTGAAGCAGACACCCTGATTTCCCGCCTGATCGAAAGCAACAGCGCTGTGGCGGGCACTTCCGCCGCCCAACGCTAATTCGCCAATCCATAAGCCCCGCTGCACTGGCGGGGCTGTCCCCCTGGTTTTAAAGGATTTGCGATGAGCACAAACGCGTCTTTTACCCCGCCCAGCCTGCTGTTCGCCACCATTGGCCTGTCGCTGGCGACCTTTATGCAGGTGCTCGACACCACCATCGCCAACGTTGCCTTGCCGACTATTTCCGGCAACCTGGGGGTGAGTTCGGAGCAGGGTACGTGGGTTATTACTTCTTTTGCGGTGAGTAACGCGATTGCCTTGCCATTGACGGGCTGGTTGAGTCGGCGCTTTGGCGAAGTGAAACTGTTTTTGTGGGCCACGGTGCTGTTTGTACTGGCTTCATTCTTGTGCGGTATTTCGACGTCCATGCCTGAGCTGGTGGGTTTTCGTGTGCTGCAAGGTCTGGTGGCCGGGCCGCTGTATCCGATGACGCAAACCTTGTTGATTGCGGTGTACCCCCCAGCGAAACGGGGTATGGCATTGGCATTGCTGGCGATGGTCACGGTGGTGGCGCCGATTGCCGGGCCGATTTTGGGTGGCTGGATTACGGACAGTTACAGTTGGCCGTGGATCTTCTTTATTAACATCCCGATTGGCATCTTTGCGGTGCTGGTGGTGCGTCAGCAGCTCAAGGCTCGCCCGGTGGTGATTACTCGCCAGCCGATGGACTACGTAGGGCTTATTACGCTGATCATTGGTGTTGGCGCGCTACAGATTGTGCTCGACAAAGGTAATGACCTGGACTGGTTCGAATCCAACTTCATCCTGCTGGGCACGGCGTTGTCCGTGGTGGCGTTGGCGGCCTTTGTCATTTGGGAAATGACCGACAAACACCCGATTGTGAACCTGCGCCTGTTTGCTTACCGCAACTTCCGGATCGGCACCATCGTGTTGGTGCTGGGCTATGCCGGGTTCTTCGGTATCAACCTGATCTTGCCGCAATGGTTGCAGACCCAAATGGGTTATACAGCGACATGGGCGGGGTTGGCGGTGGCGCCGATTGGGATCTTGCCGGTATTGATGTCGCCTTTTGTGGGCAAGTACGCGAACAAGTTCGACCTGCGCCTGCTTGCCGGGCTGGCCTTTTTGGCGATCGGCCTGAGCTGCTTCATGCGTGCCGATTTCACCAATGAGGTCGACTTCCAGCACGTTGCACTGGTGCAACTGTTTATGGGGATCGGGGTGGCGCTGTTCTTTATGCCGACCTTGAGCATTCTGATGTCGGACTTGCCGCCTCATCAAATTGCTGACGGCGCGGGGCTGGCCACGTTCCTGCGGACATTGGGCGGTAGTTTTGCTGCGTCCCTGACCACCTGGATCTGGATTCGTCGTGCCGATCAGCATCATGCCTACATGAGTGAAAGCTTGAGTACCTATGATCCGGTCACCCGGCATGCGCTGGACAGCTTGGGTGGGGCGAGCAACCAGGCTTATGCCCAGCTCGATCAAGTGCTTACCAGTCAGGCGTACATGCTCTCGACCGTGGACTACTTCACGCTGATGGGCTGGATGTTTATGGGCTTGATCTTGCTGGTATGGCTGGCCAAACCGCCATTTGCCGCCAAGCCAGGACCGGCGGCGAGCGGGCATTAACGCCTGATCGCACGCAAACCTCGTAGGAGCGAGCTTGTCTCGCGATCTTTTGATTTTTTAAAAGATCGCGAGGCAAGCTCGCTCCTACAGTGGGCAGTGTTTATTGGGTGGCGTGAGGTAGCGCCAGTTGCGGATTGGCGAACTCAAACGGCGCCAGTTGCATGCCCTGTTCGTCCACTTGCAAGGCCCAGCCTTGTTTGTCCCAGTCGCCGAGTACGATGCGCTTGGCGGCGTAATCGCCAAGTTGCAATTTGTGTATCGCGGGGCGGTGGGTGTGGCCATGAATCAGGGTCTTGACCCCGAAGTGCTCCATGATCCGCGGTACTTCCTCGGGGGTCACGTCGACAATGTCGTTGGCTTTCATGCGGGTTTGCGCACGGCTTTCGCTGCGCAGCTTGCGCGCCAACTTATGGCGAGTGCTCAACGGCAAGTGGCGCAAGATCCACACCGTCACCGGGTTGCGCAGGTAGCGTCGCATACGCATGTAGGCTTCGTCGCGGGTACACAGGCTGTCGCCGTGCATCAATAAAACCGGCTCGCCGTAGAAATCGACCACGCTCGGGTCTTTAAGCAGGGTGCAGCCAGCCGCCTTGCAAAAGGCCTGGCCGAGCAGAAAATCGCGATTGCCGTGCATCAGGAATACCTTCGTACCGCTGTCACTCAATTCGCGTAGCGCTTCGCAGATGGAGCGCTGGTAGGGCGTCATTGCATCGTCGCCGATCCAGGCTTCAAAAAAATCTCCCAAAATGTACAGCGCCTGTGCCGAGCGCGCGCGCCCGGACAGGAAATCCAGAAACGCCCGGGTAATGTCCGGGCGCTCCTCTTCCAGATGCAAATCTGAAATCAGCAGTATCACTCAATGATCTCGGCTTTCTCGATGATCACGTCTTCTGCCGGTACGTCCTGGTGGCCCGCTTTGGAACCGGTCGAAACGCCTTTGATCTTGTCAACAACGTCCTGGCCTTCGGTCACTTTGCCGAACACTGCGTAGCCCCAGCCCTGAACGTTTTTGCCGCTGTGGTTCAGGAAGCTGTTGTCAGCCACGTTGATGAAGAACTGCGCGGAAGCCGAATGCGGCTCCATGGTGCGAGCCATGGCGATGGTGTACTTGTCGTTCGACAGGCCGTTATCCGCCTCGTTCTGGATGCTTGGGCGCTTGTCTTTCTTTTCTTTCATGCCAGGTTCAAAACCGCCGCCCTGAATCATGAAGTTACCGATTACACGGTGGAAAACAGTGTTTTCGTAGTGGCCGGCTTTTACGTATTCGAGGAAGTTAGCGACAGTAATTGGCGCCTTTTCAGCGTTCAGTTCAATCACGATGTCGCCGTGGTTGGTGGTCAGTTTTACTTTTGACATGTCGTTATCGCTCTATCAGAGAATTCGTTGGGCGAGGAAATCGTATGACACCGTCAGCCCCGGTTGGGCTGGGTAGATACAGCCGCGGGCGAAGTTTAGCCTGCCCGCAGAGCATTTCGATGGTGTTTTTGCGATATGGGGGCTAAAAGCCCTATTTCAATTGCTTTGATTGGTCGCCTGCTCTGTCAGGGACTTGACAGCATCGGCTATGATAGGCGCTTTGATTTCGTCGGCCGCTCCAGGCCGCGCACCCGTTACGTTCAAGGATCCTATGAGCAAGCCCACTGTCGACCCCACTCTGAATCCAAAGGCTGGCCCAGCTGTACCGGCCAATTTTCTGCGCCCAATCGTGCAGGCGGACCTTGAATCGGGTAAATGCCAACAGATCGTGACCCGCTTCCCGCCTGAGCCTAACGGCTACTTGCACATTGGCCACGCCAAATCCATTTGCGTGAACTTTGGCCTGGCCGAGGAATTTGGCGGCGTCACGCACTTGCGTTTTGACGACACCAACCCGGCCAAGGAAGACCAGGAATACATCGACGCGATCGAAAGCGACGTGAAGTGGCTGGGCTTCCAGTGGTCTGGCGAAGTGCGCTATGCATCGCACTATTTCGATCAGTTGCATGACTGGGCGGTCGAGCTGATCAAGGCTGGCAAGGCCTATGTCGACGACCTGAGTCCTGAGCAAGCCAAGGAATACCGTGGCACCCTGACCGAGCCAGGCAAGAACAGCCCGTTCCGCGACCGTTCGGTCGAAGAGAACCTGGACTGGTTCGCCCGCATGCGCGCCGGTGAATTTCCGGACGGCGCCCGCGTGCTGCGTGCCAAGATCGACATGGCTTCGCCGAACATGAACCTGCGCGACCCGATCATGTATCGCATCCGCCATGCCCACCACCACCAGACCGGTGACAAGTGGTGCATCTACCCGAACTACGACTTCACTCACGGTCAGTCGGACGCCATCGAAGGCATCACCCATTCCATCTGCACCCTGGAGTTCGAAAGCCATCGCCCTCTGTATGAGTGGTTCCTCGACAGCCTGCCGGTGCCGAGCAAGCCGCGTCAGTACGAGTTCTCGCGCCTGAACCTGAACTACACCATCACCAGCAAGCGCAAGCTCAAACTGCTGGTGGATGAAAAGCACGTGAACGGTTGGGACGACCCGCGCATGTCGACGCTGTCGGGTTTCCGCCGTCGTGGTTACACGCCCAAGTCGATCCGCAACTTCTGCGACATGGTCGGCACTAACCGCTCGGACGGTGTAGTGGATTTCGGCATGCTGGAATTCAGCATCCGTGATGACCTCGATCACAGCGCCCCGCGTGCCATGTGCGTGCTGCGCCCGTTGAAAGTGATCATCACCAACTACCCTGAAGACAAGGTCGAAAACCTTGAGCTGCCTTGCCACCCTAAAGAAGACATGGGTGTGCGCGTGCTGCCATTCGCGCGTGAGATTTACATCGATCGTGACGATTTCATGGAAGAGCCGCCAAAAGGTTACAAGCGCCTTGAGCCTGCGGGCGAAGTGCGTCTGCGCGGCAGCTATGTGATTCGTGCCGATGAAGCAATTAAAGATGCTGACGGCAACATCATTGAGCTGCACTGCTCGTACGACCCTGAAACCCTGGGCAAAAACCCTGAAGGCCGCAAGGTCAAAGGTGTGGTGCATTGGGTGCCGGCGGCAGCCAGCGTCGAGTGTGAAGTGCGTCTGTACGATCGCCTGTTCCGTTCGCCGAACCCTGAAAAGGCCGAGGATGGCGCTGGCTTCCTGGAAAACATCAACCCTGACTCGCTGCAAGTGCTGACCGGTTGTCGTGCTGAACCCTCGCTGGGCAATGCACAGCCGGAAGATCGTTTCCAGTTCGAGCGCGAAGGTTACTTCTGCGCAGACATCAAGGACTCGAAACCAGGTCAGCCGGTATTCAACCGTACCGTGACTCTGCGTGATTCGTGGGGCCAGTGATCAAGTTTTAAGGAAGAGCTCGTGCTAACGATCTACAACACGCTCACCAAGAGCAAAGAAGTTTTCAAGCCTCTGGATGGCAACAAGGTGCGCATGTACGTTTGCGGCATGACCGTGTACGACTACTGCCACTTGGGTCACGGTCGCAGCATGGTTGCCTTCGACCTGGTGACGCGCTGGTTGCGTTTTAGCGGTTACGATTTGACGTATGTGCGCAACATCACCGATATCGACGACAAGATCATCAATCGTGCGAATGAAAACGGTGAAACGTTTGAAGCACTGACTGAGCGCATGATCGCCGCGATGCATGAAGACGAAGCCCGGCTGAACATCAAGAAGCCGGACATGGAGCCGCGTGCCACCGACCATATCGCCGGCATGCACGCGATGATCCAGACCTTGATCGACAAGGGCTACGCCTACGCACCTGGCAATGGTGACGTGTACTACCGCGTTGCCAAGTTCATGGGCTACGGCAAGCTGTCGCGCAAAAAGATCGAAGACTTGCGCATCGGTGCTCGCATCGAAGTCGACGAGGCCAAAGACGATCCGCTGGACTTCGTGCTGTGGAAAGGCGTCAAGCCGGGCGAGCCAAACTGGGAGTCGCCGTGGGGTCCAGGGCGTCCGGGCTGGCACATTGAGTGCTCGGTGATGTCGACCTGCTGCCTGGGCGAGACGTTCGATATTCATGGCGGCGGCAGCGATCTGGAATTCCCGCACCATGAAAACGAAATCGCCCAAAGCGAGGCGGCCACGGGTAAAACCTACGCCAATGCCTGGATGCACTGCGGGATGATTCGCATCAATGGCGAGAAGATGTCCAAATCCTTGAACAACTTCTTCACCATTCGCGACGTTCTGGAGAAATATCATCCGGAAGTGGTGCGTTACCTGTTGGTTTCCAGCCACTACCGTAGCTCGATCAACTACTCCGAAGACAACCTCAAGGACGCGAAAGCGGCGCTTGAGCGGTTCTATCACGCACTCAAAGGCTTGCCGAAAGTGGCGCCGGCCGGTGGTGAGGCGTTTGTAGAACGCTTCACTCAAGTGATGAATGACGACTTCGGTACGCCCGAAGCCTGTGCGGTGCTATTCGAAATGGTTCGCGAGATTAACCGTTTGCGTGAGTCGGACGAATTGGCGGCGGCCGGTTTGGCAGCGCGTCTTAAAGAGTTGGCCGATGTGCTGGGTGTATTGCAGCTCGAAGCCGATGACTTTTTGCAGGCGGGCGCTGAAGGGCGAGTTGATGCGGCGCAAGTTGATGCTTTGATTGCGGCTCGTTTGGCTGCGCGCGCGGGCAAGGACTGGGCTGAGTCGGATCGCATCCGCGACCAGCTCACGGCAATGGGCGTTGTGCTGGAAGACGGCAAGGGTGGCACCACCTGGCGTCTGGCTGACTAAGCTGTTCGCTGTTCAAACAAAGCCCGCCTTATGCGGGTTTTTGTTTGTCTGGGTGGTCGAAATTCCTTTGTAGGAGCGAGCTTGTCTCGCGATCTTTTGATTTTTTGCAATAAAAAACGGCACTCGAAGGTGCCGTTTTTTTTGCGAGACGCCAAGGCTTAGCCGTGCAATGTCTCAGCTGCATACAGCGTATTTTCCAGCAGGCAGGCGCGGGTCATCGGGCCAACACCGCCAGGTACCGGGGTGATCCAGCCGGCGCGGGGCAGGGCGGTCTCGTAAACCACGTCGCCGACCAGCTTGCCATCCGCCTGACGGTTGATGCCAACGTCGATCACGATGGCGCCTTCCTTGATCCACTCACCCTTGACCAGGCCAGGTTTGCCGGCAGCCACTACCACCAGGTCGGCACGACCTACGTGGCCAGCCAGATCCTTGGTGAAGCGGTGGGTCACGGTCACGGTGCAGCCCGCCAGCAGCAGTTCCATGGCCATGGGGCGACCCACAATGTTGGAGGCGCCGACAATAACAGCGTCCATTCCGTACAGGTCCTGACCGGTGCTTTCCAGCAGGGTCATGATGCCTTTAGGGGTGCACGGGCGCAGCAATGGAATGCGCTGGGCCAGACGGCCTACGTTATACGGGTGGAAACCGTCGACGTCTTTGTCAGGGCGGATGCGCTCCAGCAGGCTGGAAGCGTCCAGATGCTCAGGCAACGGCAGTTGCAGCAGGATGCCGTCGATGTTTGCGTCATCATTAAGACGGTCGATCAAGTCGGTCAGCGCTTGCTGAGTGGTGTCGGACGGCAGGTCATAGGCCTGTGAGAGAAAGCCTACCTCTTCGCAGTCTTTACGCTTGTGCGAAACATAAACCTGGGAGGCAGGATCGCTGCCGACCAGAATCACTGCCAGACCAGGAGTGCGCAGGCCTTGCTCGTGACGCTCGGCGACGCGTTTGGCAATCTGCTTGCGCAGGTTGGCGGCGATCGCTTTGCCGTCGATTAGTTGTGCAGTCATTACGCGTGATTAACCATCGTAAAGGGTGGAGAAAGGACGTGCATTCTCGCATGCCGTGGCGTACGGGCAAAGGCGCTTGGTCTGCTAATTCCCCTAACTCCTTTATATTTCTGAACTTTTTTGAAAAAACAGTTGACGACTTTCAGGGTCGTCTATAACATTCGTCGCACTTGTCGGGCACAGCCTAGCACTGGTTAAGAAGGTAGAGCGAAGTTGTTGTCCAGCTTGGTGATACTGAAAGCACTTAGTTTGTAATCGTCACAGAGTACAGATTAATAAGGCGCCCGTAGCTCAGCTGGATAGAGCATCCGCCTTCTAAGCGGATGGTCGCAGGTTCGAGTCCTGCCGGGTGCGCCATTAGGCAGCTTTGGCACAAGTAAAGCAGCAAAGGCAATATGGTGGGCGTAGCTCAGTTGGTAGAGCACGGGATTGTGACTCCCGTTGTCGAGGGTTCGATCCCCTTCGTC